>NZ_JAUBQE010000065.1:0-37789 GCF_036701115.1 Microcoleus sp. Pol1C5
TCAACCCATATCCGTAAAAACGGCAAGAAGAAAGGAAAACAGAATCACATTTGTGTCCAATGTGGTCGTCAATTCATCAATGAGTATGAGCCCCAGCGAGGTTATAGCGAGGCTATCAAACGTGATTGCCTAAAAATGTATGTCAATGGTATGGGTTTACGGGCGATAGAACGAGTTAAGGGTGTTCATCATACCACAGTAATAAATTGGGTAAAACAAGTCGGAAAACAGTTGCCAGATGTTTATGACCCTGAAGTCATTCCAGAAGTGGGTGAGCTCGATGAATTACAAAGTTATGTAAAAAAAAACAGACAAGATCTGGCTGTGGACAGCGGTTGACCACTTTAAACCAGGAATTTTAGGATGGGTATTAGGGGATCATAGCGCTAAGACATTTGAACCATTATGGGACAAAGTAAGTGCATGGAAATGCTATTTTTATGTAACTGATGGATGGTCTGTATATCCCATGTTTATTCCTGATGGGGATCAGATTATTAGCAAGACTTATATGACCCGAGTAGAAGGGGAAAATACCAGACTAAGACATTACGCAAGCCCGGCTACATCGTAAGACTCTTTGTTATTCTAAATGTGAGGAAATGCTCAAGCATTCTATTAAGTTATTAATACATTACTTGAAGTTTGACGATATTCCCATTCCTGGAGGATTCATACCTTAATTCAGCAACGCCAATTTCTTATCTATCGTCAGCGCGGCTGAATTTGACCAGTTTGAGTGGCTGGTAGTTCTCCGGCTCGAACCGTCCATCCAAAATCTAAAATCTAGATTGGCGGCTGTGTCCGTCGTTTAAAAATGATTATGACCGATTTGACTTCGCAGGGTGTTACCAAACTGGCAAGGTCTTTGTAACTGGAATCGAGGCGGTCGGGTTTGGTTTGACCCGGAGTTTGTAAATCACAAAGGCAGGTATGAGGCGATCTGGTTTGGTGTCTAAGGTATCAAAATGCCGCTCAATTTTGGCATTTAGGGAAGCTTCAAGGCGGGCTGTTGAAAGTTCAATTTTACTCATTTTACGGTATTGATAAGCTCACTTTTCAATACCACACGCCCCACACTCGATACCACACTCAATACCACACCATGACCACACTCACTATCACCCGCCCCAACCTGCTAACCTTCCCGACGCTGGACAATGACCCCGACGTGCTCGCGCAATTGCTGGCGGACAAGCGAAGCATCAACACCCGCCGCGCCTATGCCGGAGATGTGCGCGACTTCTTCCGCACGATGACCGGGCAACTGCCGACTAAATCCAATGTGACTGAATTCCTGCGACTGACCGAGCGCGAAGCTGTAGCGCTGGTGCTGAAGTGGAAAGCGGTAATGATGTCGGGCGAGGGTCGCAAGAAGCCACTGGCCGAAGCTACCATCAACCGCAGACTAGCAGCCATTAAGTCGCTGGTTACAATGGGGTTAAACTTGGGAGTTTGCGACTTTAACCTCGCAAGGATTAAAGGTGAAACCGTGCAGAAATACCGCGACACAACGGGCATTGACAAGGCAAGTTTCGAGCGGATTCTATCGACTTGTAAGCGCAAAACAGTCGCCGGGAAGCGCGACTATGCACTGCTACGGCTGTTGTGGGGCAACGCTTTGCGCCGGAACGAGGTAAGTCAATTGAGTCTCAAAGATTTCAATCTTGGGGCTGGCACTTTACAAATACTTGGAAAAGGTAAAGGTACGCAATATCAGTCAGTCGATGTCGGGCCGGCGACTGTTGCAGCAATCAAGGAATGGCTGGCAGTAAGGCCGGGAATTGCCGGAGAGAATGACCCGTTATTTGTTGCCCTGGACTTCGCAACCATCGGCCACCGCATCACTGGGGATGGTATCTACAAGTTGGTACAGCGCAAGTCGAAAGCGGCTGGCATTGAGAAGCAGATGAGCCCACACCGCATCAGGCACTCAGCCATCACCGCAGCACTGGACGCGACAGACGGGAACGTGAGAAAGGTGCAAAAACTCTCACGACACAAAAACCTAAACACGCTCATGATTTACGACGACAATCGGGGCCGCGACCAACACGAGGTCACGGAGCTGCTAGATGGGATGTTCTAAGCAATAAAAAACCCCCAGTAGTACACATTTTGGGGGAAGTCCAGTTTTAATAGTTGTCGAAACGTGCAATTGCTTACGGCGGCTGCAAAAGGTTATTGCGCGTTTTCTCTCACCTAGTTTCTATTCAATAGGTTTCCCCAACGAGGAGGGAGTTAGAGCAAAAGCTGGACACATTAATTCAACAGCATCCGCCGTGGTTTCCATTCAATTAGTTTCCCCAACGAGTGGGGAGAAATTTAGATAAATTCCGACAACAGTCAGATGACTCTCTTGTTTCCATTCAATTAGTTTCCCCAACGAGTGGGGAGCTGAATGCTGAAGGTTACTCCGCTGGCTTCGAGGGTTTCCATTCAATTAGTTTCCCCAACGAGTGGGGAGTAACGGAATGTAGCGTAGCGGTAGCGCAACCCACAAGTTTCCATTCAATTAGTTTCCCCAACGAGTGGGGAGAGTTCGTCTCAGAGACTATACCCAGAGCGGGATTCAGCCGTCAAATCGACGCACCGCTAAAATATAGCACAAGTAAACGAGAAGAATCATCGAACTATAAGCCTCAAACTCAATCCCTGCAAAGCATCGACACACCTCAACCAAACCGTAAGGGTTATAGGAACCAAGCGAGGTGTGTCGATATTGGCTAGATTAGCCTCTCAAACTCAATACAAAAATGCTGCCTTCGGCATATTTCTACGAGTAGAATCTCTCTCACTACTCTGCTTCAGATTTAGGTTCCTTCGGTTTTTTCTCAAAGACTTGGATATTTGGGTCGGATAGCACAAAACCATTAGAGGTTGACTCGCCCATCTTGCCACCGATAGCAGCAACCCACATGGGATAGTTTGCAGCAGCATCCTCAAGCTTCTTCCATATTTTGGGCTTAACACTAACAGACACTACCCGACCGTCACAATCAAGCTCAAAGGTTTTCCAGTTGTCTTTGTTAGTCTGTACGTTGGTAGGGAGTTCGTTAATTTTGATGATGAGTTCGAGCTTGCCAGTTGTCATAGGGACTTTCGTTGGTTTTCCGGTACTTTATCAGCTTTGTATATTTTCCAGCCTAGGGGTTGAAACCGCTACAGCTTCATCTAGGTCAGGAAATCTCCATTTTCTGAACCACAGCTTAAAAAGCCCCAAACTGCAAGTGTTCGGGGCTGTTCTGGTTTGGATGATTGTCGCCGGAGGCGAACGCAAACAGGCTATCGCTCACCTTCCCTTACTCAGTTTTTACTCAATTAGTTTCCCCAACGAGTGAGGAGTTTGCAGAAGAGTTTATCGAAGCTGCCCAAGATACGTGCGCCTTTCCATTCAATTAGTTTCCCCAACGAGTGGGGAGTAATACTTCTCGCGCTACCGTTTCAATAATTAATACTGAGAGGTTTCCATTCAATTAGTTTCCCCAACGAGTGGGGAGTTTAAATAAGTCATGAATCAAACCCCAATTGTACTTGGCGAACTTACAGAACTGTTTCCATTCAATTAGTTTCCCCAACGAGTGAGGAGTCTAAAATAAACCCAATTCCCTATCAAACCATTGTTAAGTTTCCATTCAATTAGTTTCCCCAATGAGTAGGGAGAAGGCAGCAATGGCAGCAACCAGCATTCACGCTTTCATGTTTCCATTCAATTAGTTTCCCCAACAAGTGGGGAGACGCCGTAACCCGGGGTCACTGGGAAGCCAAGAGCGATTGCTAGTTTCCATTCAATTAGTTTCCCCAATGAGTGGGGAGTTAGAGCAAAAGCTCGACATATTAATTCAACAGCATCCGCCGTAGTTTCCATTCAATTAGTCTCCCCAACGAGTGGGGACTCTACTCATGATGAAACTTTTAGGAATAGAACTAAACCCGTTTCCATTCAATTAGTGTCCCCAACGAGTAGGGACACTAGAGAGGAAAGAGATAAAGCACGGGAAGAAATCAAGTTTCCATTCAATTAGTTTCCCCAACGAGTGGGGAGAAAAAAGCTGGTTGCCGGGTAACAATTCGCCTCTGGTTTCCATTCAAGTAGTTTCCCCAACGAGTGGGGAGCTCAGTCGAAACAAGTAAAGCTGCCTACGGTCTTTACCTAGCCTACCACGCAAAAATCGGAACGTTTCCATTCAATTAGTTTCCCCAACGAGTGGGGAGAAAATCCGAGGCAATCCGAATCAAAGAAATTACCAAGTTTCCATTCAATTAATTTCCCCAACGAGGGGGAGTCAACAGCCACAGACTCGCGTGACACACGCGGATCAGATTGATATAGAGTTTCCATTCAATTAGTTTCCCCAACGAGTGGGGAGATTAACTAACAAGGCTTAGACCTAATCAAGAAATTTGAGGGCTGGTTTCCATTCAATTAGTTTCCCCAACGAGTGGGGAGCATGATGGATCAGGATATTGTAGCAAAACCCTCAAACCCTAACTTTCCATTCAATTAGTTTCCCCAACGAGTAGGGAGTATTATTCCTGAGGATGCTTGCTGGTATTGGGAAAATCAAAAGTTTCCATTCAATTAGTTTCCCCAACGAGTGGGGAGCAAACTGTCCATCAATACGGTTGTCGGTCAAATCCTCAATGAGTTTCCATTCAATTAGTTTCCCCAACGAGTGGGGAGTTTTGTCAAGGACATGAATGTCAAGGGCATCAAGGAGTTTCCATTCAATTAGTTTCCCCAACGAGTGGGGAGAGTTAACAGCGAAAAACTAGCCGGTGATCGATTTATATACGTGTTTCCATTCAATTAGTTTCTCCAACGAGTGGGGAGTCAAAACTGATTGCAGCTCGATCAGTTTTGAAGAGGTGATGTTTCCATTCAATTAGTTTCCCCAACAAGTGGGGAGCGTGCGATCGGCGTAGCGGGCGAGTGCGGAAATGGTTTCGGGCGCATGGATCGAACAAATCGCGTTTCCATTCAATTAGTTTCCCCAACGAGTGGGGAGAGCAAAATCCACTTTTTATCGGGCGCTCAAACGCCTCGAAAGCTTGTTTCCATTCAATTAGTTTCCCCAAGGAGTGGGGAGGGTAAGGAAAACCCCTAAACCGATCAAGCTTGAAAATGAGTTTCCATTCAATTAGTTTCCCCAATGAGTGGGGAGTCCTCTATGATACACCCAAGACAGTAAAGGTATCTAGAGGTCATTTGCGAAGCTCAGGTATTTTTTGTAAAAGTTAAACCTGTGTCCGCTCAAAATAACCCCTGAAATTATTGCTCAGTAATGCTGCGAGGCTCACAACGGAAAAATGTCGTTTGAGTTAATTTACTGTCAGCCTCGCAGTATTAGCTAAATAATCACTTTAATGAGAATCAGAGGTATTTTCGAGACTAGGGCGTGGAAACACTGCCACTATGTCAGGATATGGCTGTTTCCTGACTTGACCGCAGGAGTCCTAGCTCTATGCCCAAAAAGCGTGTTTTTTTGGTATAGACGCTAAATTGCGATCTATAGTTGTAGCGACCTGCAATACTAAACGCTCAAACCTGCAATCAAAACATTTCTGAACCAGCATTAGCTGCAACTATAATTGTGCTTCAGCTAGGATTAATTGCAACTGAGCCAGGATTAATTGCGACGCCCGACTGCAATCATCGGTTTCAGCCAGGATTACCTGCAACTGACAGATGTCCAAGTAATGAAACTCGTTGCGCTCGCACGATATGTTGCCGATTATATGTTTACCGGGTTTCGTTACCAAACTTAAGGCCGGAACAGGCAGAAATTGGGGAGTGGTTGCGATAGTAAAGAAAAGGAGCGTTTTCTTTACTATCAGTTGCGGTTGATTCTGATGGGACGTGACAAGAGTGACCGCGACGAAAGACCCAGACGATTGCGTCGGACGCAATTGATTAGGTTGCTTATGGCTGAATTGGCGGGCGTGAGGTTATTTGATGTGACCAGCGATTTTAGTTGCAAATAATCCTGGTCGTAGTAGATGATTGCAGTCGGGCGTTGCAGTTAATCCTAGCTCAGTTGCAGTTAATCCTGGCTGAACTTTAATTTCAGTTGCAAATAATCCTGGCTCAGAAATGGTTTGATTGCAGGTTTGAGCGTTTAGTATTGCAGGTCGCTACAGCTACCTGCTCAAAAATTCAAGCTAGACAAGGAAGCTCGAATAAAATTCATTGCTTATAACAATCAGTGCGAACGTGAACGGATTAATCATCCCAAACAGGGGATTGTGAGCCATGCTTGGCAAAGCTCCTGAGAAAGTTGGAAAAGTGGCAACTATCCTACATTGCATTGATAGCGCATTCAGGGGTGTCGAGATTCCTGAAATCATTTCTGTTGAAACCGTACGAGCTGCTATCAAGTGGGTTGGATACACTACAAGCCAAGCTTTGAGCATAAATCTAGAACTTTGCGACTCGACAGCGCTTGCCCCTAATTTGGACAAAATTATTTCTTTAGCAAAAAGGAGGGAAGGGACAGTTAGTGCTCGCGACGCTCAAAACAGTTTCGACCACAAGCTCAAGATTACGTCTCAACAAGTAAAAGAATGGTTTACCCAACTTGAGGCAATGAAGTATGGGAAAGTGACCACAGTCAAAAAATCTGTGTTATTTACTCTGGCTACGGACAATGACGCTACTGTAGTCAACTGTAGTCATACTGTAGATAAAGAGAAACTACAGTTAGAATCCTTACAGGGTAAGGTTTTAACACCTACTGTAGTCACTGTAGTCACTGATTTGCCACCTTCGGAAAAATCAGACAATCAATTAGTGGATTTACAAAATCAATCTTCAACTACACCTACAGTAACTACAGTAGGCTCAAACTTAGAGGCAGAAGGGATGGAGGCTGACTACAGTACGCAAAAACCTTTGACTACAGTAACTACAGTCAGCGCACAACCGGAGCGGTCGGTAACTAATTCGCGAGCGGCAGAGCCGATCGTACTTGCGGACAATCCACTAGAACCAGACCCTCCGCAATCAGAGACGGAGCCAGCAACACCTACCACTGGTGCAAAATCTGAGATAAAGAAAGGTGACAGAGTAGTTATCGCTCGGAGTGACGACTCTCGTTATCGTGGGGTGAAGGGCGAAGTAATTACCGACTGCTATGGGGCAAAAGGCCTAGAGTTCTACATCCGCTTTGACAAGAAAATTAGCAATATCTTGCATCATTATTTCCCCGCCACCGACGTGATGAGGGAACCATGTTAGAAACCCAGCAACAGTCCTGATCGCCCGTACCGATCGACACTGACACCTATGCTGAGTGTCTGCATTTTGTCCGATCAGCCATTGCCGCCGCCGATCGCACAACCACCTACCAAATCGCAGCAGTCCTCAAAGATTGCTGCCAAAACGGATATGCCGATCCAGCCACTATCTGGCACGACCTTACCGATATCGAATGTTAGCAATTTCAATCACCGCTGGCCCTACCCCCGATCATCGGCGAGTTTGCCCAGAGAATCCGAGAGGCGATCGGCTACCAGTCACCGGCCGTGGCCACAGCCATCGAGGGAGATTTGAGTGGTACGATCGACGCCGAAAAACTCACCTTGACTGAGGTTGCGACGATCGTCGGCGCGGCTGAATTTGCAGAGTTCGAGCGGCTCTGGCGAGTTGTCCCCGTTTTGCCTCGAAATCAAACTGATCTAGTGCTAACGGGACTTAGACAAATTTGGAGCTAAAATCAGGCTCTATCCCGCTCTGGCAAATCGATTTAGGTCGAGGGGGCTAAATGAGGCTCAAACCCAGTCACAGCAAGAAAAAGCATAAATCTACCTTAAACTCTTACTGTGGCTGGATTTTAGCCTTTTTTCCGGCTATATTTTGTCTAAGTCCCGCTAAGCTGATCCACCAAAACTTACCTCCGTAATGGTTGGGAAGTGGCTCGCTCGGCTTGATATAGGCATCAACAACTAGCGATATACATCGAGAATATGCTCATAGAAGCCTGGGAACACGCTTACCCCCGATCACCTGTTGCGCCATTGCACCCGATGGAGTCACAATTGTGGCCGGCGACGCATTCGGCCGCGTATATTTCCTACGGCTAAAAGAGATAGAGTCACTAACATAATTTCTTACGCGATTGTTGGCGAGGTGCAATTTGCGGGGTTCAAGCGACTTGCCGATAGTGGCCCGCGCTTTGTTCTTGAATTAGCTTTGCCAGTTTAATGTTGAGCAGATCGAGCAGCAGCAATTTCAGCCACTACTGGCGTCGCAGCCGACAATTTAAAATCTAAAATTCGTGACTTTGCTTGCAATCTAAACAGGCGATCGGCTTAATGTGGTAGCTCGGATCGCTCATAATTACTCTTTATAAACTTTTCTCCAAAACTACACAAATTCAAATTCGCTCGGCGCAGCACACCTTATTTTATTCAGTCTTTTTGTCAATAATTTTCTTTGCTTGTGTAGGCGTAATATTCCTCAACAACTGCTCAATAACTTGGCTGCGCGAATCTTCAACCATTAATGCCAACTCTGCGAGTTTTTTAATCGCAGTGGGAGTCAGAGTAAGGGATATTGGTTGCTTCTTTTCGTCATAAAGAATTGGTACATTACGGAGGCACTGCTGCCCCGGATGCGCTTGCTTTATTGAATATTTTGGTCGCTCACTATTTTGCTTTTTTTTTGGTTTTTTCATTTCCTCAAATCCTTGCTAATAAACCTATTTGTTTATAGGCATAAACAAATATTGTATTTTTTTGAAATTATTAAGGAGTCAAATCCTTTATATAACCACTTAATTTGGAAAGACAGCAAAAGCTATACTCGTTAGCTTACATAATTTTTGTTTATACGTATAAACGCTGTAAAAAACGAGGTTAGATAGCTATCTAACTTTTACTATCTAACTTTTTCAGAAAGAGCTGTCTGTGGCAAATCTATGAAAGTCAATCAGAGAGAGTGTTTTTTCGTCATCATTAGCCAGGATTAGTGGGCTCGCACCTCATTCTTCGCCGTCCATACCAAAGTCGGGCAGCCCCCAACAACCAGGATAAAGTTATATAATATATATAAGACTTTATCATCTGCAAACCTTACGCCATAACACAGGAGTTCATATGAACAAACGAAAACGCAAAACAGGTCAAGACGCATCCTATAAAATTCTCCCTCATCTCGGTCATAGAGTTATCACTAATTCTAACCCAATTCCCACTCCTGTGGATGAGAAAGAATTACCAGAAGCGCCGCCCCAGAACTTACGAGAGTTCTGCCAGAAGTTTTTAAGAGAACTAGAGTCTAAGTCTCCTAAGTACATCGCGATGACTTACACGGTCATAATGCGCGTAATCGCTCCATATTTAGGTGGGCCAGTTCCTCTGAAGGAGCGAGCTACCGCAGAGGAAAGGGCAAATGCGATATCTTTTCTCAAACAACGACCGCTTTCCGATCTAAAAATTGTGTTGCAGAATGCGGAACATTTCTTTGACGAGCAAGGTTGGGAAAAAACTGACAAGCGAAAACAGCTCAAGTTTCACCTGAATAATATGGTAAAATTTGCCACTTCGCGAAAGTGGCTCCAATCAGACCCGGAAAACCTTGAACTTATTTACCGCTTTAAGGAAGGACACGGCAGTAGGATTCGTGAGGATATGAAAGATTTCGATGCCGGATTGCGAACATCTAGCGAAACTGTATTCCTTGGACATTTTGACTCAGATTTTGTCGCTATTCCTAAAGATCAAGTTACCAAAATTTGGCTGAATCGGCGATGGATTTTATCTCCGGTTGGTTTATCCATGCTGCTGGTTGCATTTGCTCAAGTGGAGCCAAATTGGTATTTAGCCAATCCCGAATTTGACCGAGAAATTATGGACTTCGCTGAGTTCCTGGAGAAAAAGCTAAAACTTAAGCATCCAACATTGGAAGCAGATGTACAACACGTCTTTCGATTACTTGGCTGGATGTGTCGGAAGAAGGAGGAGAAGCTCAGTTTAGCGGAGGTGAGGTTAGCCAAAGTTGTGCCTTTTATTCAAATGAAGTTCAAGCTTACCGAGTGCTTGGACGACCCAAAGTTGCAAGCTCACATGGTACAGATGTACAAAGCAGGAGTGGCCCTTGAGACATCTGAGGAACTGGGTAAAGAAGCTGGTGACTTAATCGAGGGATACGTGGAGTGGGGAAATTTGAGTCATGCGTCGGTAGTTCAGAACTACAACGCCATTATTAACCTTGCCAAATTCACTTATTATCGTCAGGTCAGCTCAGAGGATTTGAAGAGTCGAGATGCTTTTGATAAAATTCCGTTAATTAATATTCTCAAAGCTCGTCGTCGAGTTCATGATAGAGAGGATCGAACCGAAGCTAAAACAACAACTGAGAAGCTCTCTCTTGTTGTCCCTTATCCTCAAATTATAGAGGTTTTAGAAAAAGCTCGCTTTGAAGCAACTCTTGAGGTGAAATGTTATGAACGAAGTAGCCGTTACAGGCGTGGACGACCTAAAATCGACAAGGTTCCCCGGAAGGATACAGGGATTGCTAAGTCTTTTCAGAGATTTATTATTGTGGCTCTGATGGTTTCCTGTCCTCCGCGACGACCCAAGGAATATTATGAGGCAGAAATCGGTAAAAGTTTGGTCAAGGGCGGATTTCAAGATGGGTTGTTTGTCCCAGTAGAAAAGATGAAAAACCCTAAAGAGGCTCAATATTATCTCTGGCCTGAAGACTACAAAACCATGAAAACCTACGGAGAACTTGCCATTCCTCTAACCAATTTCACTTTCCCCGATGGCACCCGATTTTATGACTATCTCGAAATGTGGATTAATAAGTGGCGTAAGATTTTGGTTAAAGAGCAAAAACATAATTTTCTCTTTCTCCAAGATAAAAGGGGAAAACTTCTGAGCTCATCAACTTTTGGAAAAAAAGTTAAACATATTTTTTGGCGATTTGCCCAAATTCCCATGTCTCCTCACAAGTTGCGTCACTCGTTTGAAACCTACAGTCAAGAGATTGGTCAGTCAGAAGCAGAGAAGCAAGCTTCAGTTTTAGCAATGGGACACAGCCCTGCAACTAAAAGGAAATACTACGACTTACGCGACAAGATTAAAATCATGCAACCAGCTCTCGATTTTAACCAGCGCATTGTTGAAAAAGGACTCAGGAGCTTTGACCGGAGCAAATTGGTTGAGGGGATGATCGATCTTGATGATGATGATGAGGAGGACGAAGAAGAATAATCTATTAGCCCCAAGCGATGCTTGGGGCTTTTTTGTTAGGGGATGTTTTAAAAGTGGAATCGAAACATATCCATTACCCAGCACTTAACCTCATTTCCTCGATAGCTCCCATCCCTCAAAATCGTATGTAAGTGATTCGCGTGGCCTCCGAGGGTGAACTTGTTTGAGGACTTTTTTGGCTCCAGCACGTTCTGGAAGCGATCGCCTACCCCCGATAACCTGGCCTTATTGTCGCTACTCCTGCATTTGCTCGTCTTCCCTCCTCTGCCAGCTTACAACGTCGTGCCACAAGTGCTTCTCAGTCATTACCCCAATTTTTGTTTCAGTATTTCAGTAATGCAGTAATGAATGCAGTAATTACTTAAATCAGGTAAAAGTTGTCAGGTTGGAGAAGTGGGTTAACAGCAACAGCAGGGCTACCCAAAAGGAGTTGCTCGACTCCGAGAGTAATGCAACCCTGTTTTAGCAGCAGATGCCAACGCAAGTGCTATAGTTACTGTATTGAGTATTCCAGTAATGCAGTAAGTAATGCAGTAAGTAAGTATGGCAGCAATAATTGCTTTCGTAAATCAGAAGGGTGGATGCGCCAAAAGCACGACAGCGGTACATTACGCCCATTGGCTCGTGCAGCAGAACAAGCAAGTTTTGATAGTAGATGCTGATGCTCAGCGCTCTAGTTCTCAGTGGTGCAGCAAGATGGATTCACCCCTTCCGTGCCAAGTAATCCAAAGCCCCGATGATTTGTTGGAGCAATTGGGTGACTTAGCAGCTACCGTTGACTACCTCGTAGTGGATGGCCCTGCCGGGTTGAGTGAGGCGACCAGGGCAATCTTGATGAGAGCTGACTTAGCGGTGGTGCCAGTTCAACCGAGCGGTATCGATATACAATCAGCGGCCGATGTAGTGAGACTGATCAAACAAGCGCAATCGGTGAGACTTGGCCCGCCCCAAGCGGTAATGTTTCTCAGCCGCGCGGTGAAGGGGACAAAGCTCAAAACCGAAGCAATGGAGCTGCTGGGGAAACTTGCGCCCACCATCAAAGTGCTTAAATCGGTCGTTCACCAAAAACAAGTGATTGCTGATTCTTCGGGTCAAGCAGCGACTGTATGGGATTTGGGCGGTCAACCTGCCAAAGATTCTGGTAAAGAGTACGGCCGACTTTTCAAGGAAATCATGGGAGTGTTGAAATGAGTACCAAGAAACGCAAACCGCTGGGCAGCGCGATGGAAGAGTTTGTTTTCGGTACAAAAGAAAAGGAAGCTGCATCGCCAACACCACCAGAAATTGTATCGCCAGCAGCAACGCCCACAGCATCGCCACCACCACCAGAAATTGTATCGCCAGTCGCAACACCACCGCAGCCGGAAGTATCTGCACCAGAAACAGTTTCCATTCAATCAAAGGAGCCTAGTTTAATGAGCAAACTGCAAGCACCCGACAAAGAAGCGACTTCCATTCAATCAAAGGAGCCTAGTTTAATGAGCAAACTGCAAGCACCCGACAAAGAAGCGACGGTCAGATTTACCGTGGATATGTCCGAAACTCTGCACCGCAAGCTGTCGATGCTGGCAGCCAGGACGGGGCGCAAGAAAGTGGATATTGTGCGGATGCTGTTGGAGGATGGGCTTAAGGAGGTTGAGGGTTAGGGAGTCTCTTGATATTGGGCGATCGCTGTACTCGGAAGGTGGCGATCGCTTTTTCATGTTAGTGGGGCTTACAACTTTTAGGACAAAACAAAGCTCCTATTGGCTCTATATGCAGCTTAGACGGCTATATTTTCTTGCAGCCAGCGCACAAGCTGTGCGTGTATCAATAAAAGAGAGTGACGAGCTCCCTTGAATTAGGTTCAAGGCGATCTGAGACGATCTTATGAGTCAATAACCCTGTCAATAATTCGCTATCTTTTTTGAGCTCCAGGGGCTTCAATGTTTTTACTCTCAAGATTTCAGAGGCGTTGTCACCTCATCAACTTTTCGGGGGCAAAGGTCAATTGTGAAGTTAACCAGCAGTATCCTTCTGGCTGGCTTCTATAAGAAGAATCAGAATACCGCTCTCTCTCGATCGCTCATAATGGAATGAAGCGAGCAAAGTTTATGGCCGTTGAATTTGGGTAAGCGCTCGCATTTAGCAAGAACAGCAGTACATCGCCCGTGTCGGTGTAATATTTTTGCTTCGATTCAATTTACCAAAGCTATCAAAGTCAAGGAGATCGGCATGGAATGTCCAGGGTGCAAGGGACTCAAAATCGTTCACGTCCGAGCTGTTCCGGGTGTCCACCAGCAATATGATGTGGAATGCCCCGTTTGCGATGGAACTGGAGAGCTTCCAGACACCGCTGAATTCCCAAACCATTGCCCTGCTTGTGGCGAACCTGTCCGCGCTGGGGAGACGTGGTGCGATCGCCATAAACCAGCAGAGCAACTTGAGTAAGGATTGAACCTAGATAAGTGTCAATAGAGAAGGTTTACAGCCAATTCCAGGTGTATAAAGTACAGCAGCAGCAGGTTGTAAACCTATTTTTTAGTGCTTATAATTGACCAAACAAGCGGGGATATACCAAGGAAAATATTACCCCTTTACCGTAGATATGTCTGAAACTCTACATCCTAAACTGTTGATGTTGGCAGCAAAGACGGGGCGCAAGAAAGTGGATATTGGGCGATCGCTGTAATCGGAAGGTGGCGATCGCTCGGAGGAACTGACTGGGTTAAGAAACAGAAGTTTTCCCAACGAGTGGGGAGCTTCCAATAAAAACCTGGTATCTCTTGAACTTTGACGATCGCCCGTTTCCATTTAATTAGCGTTAACTTCCGTGGCTGCGATCGGTTGTTTCCATTCCACCAGTTTAAAAAGATTTAGGTTTGCAGAATTCTGAGATTGTCAAAACAGCGAACGATTGGATTTTGGTGACTCCAAAATAAGCGAGCGTGTCTGCCCCAATTATTGTAGAGGTGAGTTTCACCAATCCTCTCTGTCAGAAACCAACAATATAATAAACCCGCCCCGATTATGGGGCTTTTTTTTTGTTTTTTAATTCTTCGCAATTCGGATTAATTGCAGAAATTTGAGTTGTAAAAGTTTGTCTTTAGAGTTTTCCAGAGGTTGAAAACTTAGAGCTTTTGGCACTAGAGAAGGCTCTGATTTTGTAATTTCTGTTTGCGGTGTCGTGTGAAGTCGAAGCCTCCTTCGATTCCGCATTAATAGAAGACTTCGACACACTTTGTCTTAGCTATGTATTTCTAGCAAGTGACAAGTTAACTTGCTAGACAGTGCCGTAACCCTTCGGCTGGGGGATAGGACGATGCCTTAAGGACGTTTACTCTATGCGGTAGAGGCGTCCCCTAAAGGCATCCCCCCAAATTTAGGCTATTAGAAATCGAGTCTTTTGTCAACAGCTATTTATGGTTGCCCTTAAACTGTCGCATTAATAGAAGACTTCCACGATTTTTGTTTTAGCGTTTCCATTCAATTAGTTTCCCCAACGAGTGGGGAGAAATCCTAGCAAAATTTACAGGCTGGGGCGCGATCGCCGAGTTTCCACTCAATTAGTTTCCCCAACGAGTGGGGAGCGGATGTATTCTGGCAATGGTTATGTACTGAGAATTTTTTCGAGTTTCCATTCAATTAGTTTCCCCAACGAGTGGGGAGACAACTATGCAGATTAACCAAGAGGGCTTAGACCTAATCAAGGTTTCCATTCAATTAGTTTCCCCAACGAGTGGGGAGGTGATCCTGATTATCCTTTAGGTACACTACTCAAAGGTTTCCATTCAATTAGTTTCCCCAACGAGTGGGGAGTCTGGACAAACTTCATGCTTATTTACTACCTCTAGTAGGGGATGGGTTTCCATTCAATTAGTTTCCCCAACGAGTGGGGAGCATGAATATAACACTAAAACTCCCCAATTCGCAACAGTTTCCATTCAATTAGTTTCCCCAACGAGTGGGGAGCTTAGCAGAACAAGGAGAAGATGGTGAATATTACAATAGACCGTTTCCATTCAATTAGTTTCCCCAACGAGTGGGGAGGGAAAAAGGAAGTACACAATTAAAAAAGATCATTACGTTGCCATTCAATTAGTTTCCCCCACGAGTGGGGAGACAACTCCGACTCGGATTATGTAAGTTTTCTACTTGTTTCCATTCAATTAGTTTTCCCAACGAGTGGGGAGACAGGATATCTTGAGAAGAATTATCGACTCTTTTACAAAGTTTCCATTCAATTAGTTCCCCCAACGAGTGGGGAGATAGATATCAAGACTTTTGGTGGCAGCAACGAGTCAGACGTTTCCATTCAATTAGTTTACCCAACGAGTGGGGAGTTATCAAGAGTTATTTGAGGAGTATTGTAAGCCGATCTGCAAGTTTCCATTCAATTAGTTTCCCCAACGAGTGGGGAGTTTAATCTTTAGTGGGATGACTGACGGTTTTAAGTTTCCATTCAATTAGTTTCCCCAACGAGTGGGGAGTCTGCGACTGAGGCGACCGAGGTTGCAGCATCTGAGACAATCACCTCAAGTTTCCATTCAATTAGTTTCCCCAACGAGTGGGGAGTTTTTAGCGCAGCAGGGCCGGGTGGCGGCGACAACTTGAGTTTCCATTCAATTAGTTTCCCCAACGAGTGGGGAGTACGCCTCACTTTACGGCGACCGGAGGCAGCGGGCAACCTGGTTTCCATTCAATTAGTTTCCCCAACGAGTGGTGAGACAACCGCGACATGATGCGGACGGGTGATCTAGAAGTGGTTGGAGTTTCCATTCAATTAGTTTCCCCAACGAGTGGGGAGTAAGTCAGTCTTAGAGTTTAGTAAATCCCTTATAGTTTCCATTCAATTAGTTTCCCCAACGAGTGGGGAGTGATACTGACCAAAATTTTCTAGCACTTGGGTCAAGTTTCCATTCAATTAGTTTCCCCAACGAGTGGGGAGGTCGCGGTAGAAAACTTACGCTCGTCAATTGCCCGAAAGGGATAAGGTTTCCATTCAATTAGTTTCCCCAACGAGTGGGGAGAAAAAAGATGACGACGGTCTGGAAGAAGCTTGGCAGACTAATTTGTTTCCATTCAATTAGTTTCCCCAACGAGTGGGGAGAGTACGGCGACGACTACGACAAGCTATTCTGTGATGAACTAGAGTTTCCATTCAATTAGTTTCCCCAACGAGTGGGGAGAAGACACAGTTATTCTAGCCGATGGAAGGCTTGTAAAACTAACTGGAACGTTTCCATTCAATTAGTTTCCCCAACGAGTGGGGAGATTCCCCCGCACTGCAAAGCCAGATAATTTCATGTCCTCAATGGTTAAAGAAGGTTTCCATTCAATTAGTTTCCCCAACGAGTGGGGAGATTATACTCAAAGCAGAGAGCATCATGAATATTACGTTTCCATTCAATTAGTTTCCCCAACGAGTGGGGAGACTAGATTCTAAGTTAATTAAACCAGAACTACTCATTATGTTTCCATTCAATTAGTTTCCCCAACGAGTGGGGAGGAGGATAAACAATGGGCGGAAGTTCTCACTAATCGAGTTTCCATTCAATTAGTTTCCCCAACGAGTGGGGAGAGGCGTATGATGTGCTTACGAAATTTCTAAGTTATATGTTTCCATTCAATTAGTTTCCCCAACGAGTGGGGAGAGGAACTGTAGCAGGTACTACAGCGACAAGCGAGTTTCCATTCAATTAGTTTCCCCAACGAGTGGGGAGCTATTTCCAAAATAAGCGATCAGTACACGGCAATTCACCTGTCGAAAGTTTCCATTCAATTAGTTACCCCAACGAGTGGGGAGCCTTGACGGCGGTTTTGAGACTAAGAAATTCTATGGTTTCCATTCAATTAGTTTCCCCAACGAGTGGGGAGTCATTCGCGGATTTTGAGCCATCAGACAATGACGAATTAAGTTTCCATTCAATTAGTTTCCCCAACGAGTGGGGAGTTGTCAGAGCGTATAAAAGCTTTGTACTCTGGACTTCTCGCCATATGTTTCCATTCAATTAGTTTCCCCAACGAGTGGGGAGCAAAAATTGCACACGCAAAGCTAATTGACATACAAGGAGTTTCCATTCAATTAGTTTCCCCAACGAGTGGGGAGTAACTCTACTCATTACCTCTAAGTATCGGCTAACAAGTTTCCATTCAATTAGTTTCCCCAACGAGTGGGGAGTGAACAAGATGCGGTCGCGAGACGGCATTCTTTACGAAGCTGGGTTTCCATTCAATTAGTTTCCCCAACGAGTGGGGAGGCGATAGCTCAATGGATACAGATCATCGTGGCTTCTGGGGTTACGGAAGCCGTTTCCATTCAATTAGTTTCCCCAACGAGTGGGGAGCAGACGGTTTGCTAACAAAACAAGGAGTTCCGATAGGGTTTCCATTCAATTAGTTTCCCCAACGAGTGGGGAGCTGATACTGGAAGTTTAAGTTTGCGTCTTCCATCAGGTGAATTTCCATTTAATTAGTTTCCCCAACGAGTGGGGAGAAGCGATCGAACCCGGGCGTCTCTCATTTGGGAAAGCCCAACCTGCGATGTTTCCATTCAATTAGTTTCCCCAACGAGTGGGGAGAAGACTGGGAAATCTCAGTCTGTTTGATGCCAGACGATCGCCTGTTTCCATTCAATTAGTTTCCCCAACGAGTGGGGAGAAAACTATAGAAATTATTGTTATGGACAGATCGGGGATGTTTCCATTCAATTAGTTTCCCCAACGAGTGGGGAGGTTGAAATTAAGTCTCTAGAGACATTAACGCATTTGTTTCCATTCAATTAGTTTCCCCAACGAGTGGGGAGTCGGATCAATCGAGGTTCGACTGGTTCCGATGCTATCTAATGTTTCCATTCAATTAGTTTCCCCAACGAGTGGGGAGAGCATATTGACCGCCGAAGAAGTTATCGCAATTGTGTTAAGTTTCCATTCAATTAGTTTCCCCAACGAGTGGGGAGACCAAACAAGATACTTCAGATCTAGTTAATCGTAGAGGGTTTCCATTCAATTAGTTTCCCCAACGAGTGGGGAGCCTTAAGACTCAATTCCAATACTCTAGCTTTAGTTGTTTCCATTCAATTAGTTTCCCCAACGAGTGGGGAGCTGGCGGTGAATCTTCCGGTTCCGATTGAAAATGTGCAGGCAGGTTTCCATTCAATTAGTTTCCCCAACGAGTGGGGAGCCTAGCGGCTTTCCCGCTAGTAGCTTCCGTGTTGGAAGTTTTAAGTTTCCATTCAATTAGTTTCCCCAACGAGTGGGGAGCTCAACAATGAAGAAACAGAGGAGTCAACAGCAGAATAATTTTCCATTCAATTAGTTTCCCCAACGAGTGGGGAGCCCTCTATGATACACCCAAGACAGCGCAAGGTGTCTACAGGCAGTTTGCGAGGCTCAGGTATTTTTTGTGAAACTTAAACCTGTGTTCGCTCAAAATAATCCCTGAAACCCTTACCCAGTAATGCTGCGAGGCTCAGGACGGAAAAAGGTCGTTTGAGTGAATTTACTGCCAGCCTCGCAGCATTAGCTAAATAATCACTGACCCCGGTGCTTTTGTCACCGGCGCTCCCACTCCCAAAACCTCCACCTGTCCCAAAGTATGGCGCGATACCGGATAAAACCGGATGCTATCCTCTTCGAGATTTACCTTTTGCTCAACTCGCGATCGTAATTCATCAAACTTAGCTCGACTGAGTACGCACTCAAAAGCGCTATACTGTACCCAAGTCCCGTAACCTTCCAACAAATCATGCACTTTAGAGCGCCGTTTGGTGTCGGGAATATCGTAAATCACCACGTAGAAAAGCACGGCTTAGCGAATTTGGTAAGGTTGGTAAAGCTCCGTTGGTTTATAAACAAACTGTTTGTAGGCTTTGATTTGTTGATTCAGTAAATCCCACTTTGGTTGTTTGCCAGAATCAGTTTCAATTTCTTCCTCCATGCGTTCTAAAAAAGCTTTGAGGTACTTCCGCCTGCCAGCATCATTTAAGAAACACCCCCCGTTACTGTAGACAAAATCGTTGCCAGAATCCACAAATCGGCGGTTCACTAAATAGGTAACTAACGAATCAATAATCGGTGCCCGAAATTCCTCAATCAAATCCGAAGCCAAAGCCGCATGGCGT
The DNA here is from genome assembly GCF_036701115.1 of Microcoleus sp. Pol1C5. Lineage (NCBI taxonomy): Bacteria > Bacillati > Cyanobacteriota > Cyanophyceae > Oscillatoriales > Microcoleaceae > Microcoleus > Microcoleus sp. Pol1C5. The sequence continues at coordinate 19,319 of NZ_JAUBQE010000065.1, forward strand.
TCCGTTCCTTGATGCAAACAAGCCGAATAAGGGTCTAAACCTTGCAATTCGATCAAACTCAACAAATGATTCCAGAGAACTTGATAGCCAAAACTAAGCATAGCATTAACCGGATTACCCGGAGGGCGGCGCGACCGGCCAACAAACACAAAATCAGGATTGCTCAAACACTCTTCAAAAGCCGAAAAATACTGAGCTGCACCGGCACCTTCCATCCCCATCAACTTCTCAATAGTTTCAGCTTCCCCAGCTTTTTTGATTAAATGTTCCAAACACTGAATCGCAAAAACAATCGCATCAGAAGCTTGTCGGCGCTGTTGCCGCATCAGGATAACGCGACTGTTTTTCAGCTTAGCTTGCACGATACGTCTGGCAACCTGCAAGCGTTCTGCAAAACACAACTGTTGCTGGTAGCGAGAAAGTTGGCGGTAGCCGCGTTCGATGGGAAGAATCCGCCCGTAACAGTAACCCATGCGCGAAAGATAAGCAATGGGAATATTCCGCCACAGACAAGTTCTAATTGCTTGAGTTGTGACTTGAGATTGACCAAAAATCAGCAGTTGTTCAAGGAGAGGAAGCTGAATTTCACCGAGTACAGATTCGCCTTTTTTGATGACCAGCATTTCTTGGTGCAGGGAAACGTAACAACCGGGCTGAGAAACGTAGACGGTACGCATAAGCAATAAACCCGCCACTGCAAAATTGTTGGTTATCTGTCTAAATTTTGGGAATCACGGCGCGGGCTAATTTGCGACGATGCTGGGAGAGATTCTAAGGAGGTTTGGAGTTCTTGGGTGCGAGAAGGTGGGAGATAGCGAACAATTTGGTCAGCGAGCGCGGATGCAAAAAAAGTAGCTACTGTGACAAGGAATGTATTAGAAATTACGGCAGCTAATCCCAAGGGTGCGATTAGGAGAATTATGAGAGTGATAGTGCCGTTGACGGCTGCGAGGGAAAAGTTGCGGATTGTAGATGTGCGAGATGTGATGTACATATTTGTGCTATTTTGTGTTGAATATGGGTGGTAACGTTTGGTTGTCGATGCACGCTGAAGGTAAAAATTTTAGTTAAGTCCCTTAATCCGCCGGGGGTTTAAAACCTGGCAGAGCGGTGAATCTGTTGCATATAGATAGCCGGTTTTACTTTTGCAGTTCGTAATGTGCGATCGCATCTACCAATTCATCATGCACTTTCACCATCAGACTCGCCGACTTTAACGAAACAAACTTTTGCTGCGAAACAAAATTCAAACAGCCTAAAACCCTAGCTTCCCATTGTTCTCGATTGTCAGTATTCCAAGCTTTAAAAACATCATTTTCCTGCAACCCACGCAAGGAATGAAAAGTCACATTTCTTTCCTCTATGGTATTGCCAGCAACTACTTGGATATCTACATTTTGCTCCCATTGATTCTTTGGATAAGACGCTTCGAGTAAAGTAAACAGTGATTTTCCAAATAAACCCACATTATTGTACCTATCACTTCTATTTGCATTAAACCAATACCGTAAATTCTGAGGCAAATTTACATCATGGATATATGCTGTATTTGGTTGCTTGGGATTAGAGTATTGAATTTGTGGCTTATACTTATCTAATGCCCATTTTTTAATCAATCCTTCCACAGACCGAAAACTGTGAAATAGAGCCTCAACCGTGTTACCCTGTCTTAAACGAATTACACCTAAATAAGCAGCTTCATAAGCCATCCACCACCACTGATTTGAACGCTCCTTTGCAACATCTCCCCTAGCCTCACCAAAGTCTTCAAAATTAGCAAAATTCCACTTTTTAGCCATTGCCAACAAGTCGCGAATTTCCAGCAATAGCGGATCGGAAGCATCTTTCCAGTAAAGTTTTAAAATGCGCTCTACTCCCAAGTAGTCATAACGACTTAATAGCGCTTTTGCTTCTTGAACCTGCATCCCCTGTAAATAAGTAGAACTTTCTATGAAATCACCCTTCTCTGCTAGCTTTTCTTCATACTCATTGCTAACCAAAAACTTAACTTTTTTGCCAAACTTTGCTAAACAATCAAATTGAACAGCCGAAGAAATAGCTGGAGTTCCCGCTTGATGACTGACATAGAAGTTTGCACTTTTATCTAAATCTAAAGTTGACAAAGCTTGCTGAACCAGAAACAGTGCTTTATTCCAATTATCTAATCCCTCATCTTTAGATTTTGGTTTTAATTCCAAGTAATCAATTGATTGAACTTGAGGAAACTTTCTCTCAAAATATTGCTCAAATATCGGCTTGAGAGTGCAAGTATCCTGCCAATATGGGCTTTTGTCTATATTCCTGTCTTCGTTATCAAAAACTACTTCCTGATTAGTCAAAATCACAATTATTCGGTCAGGATTTGTTTTACCTTTCTCTAAAAGCTTGGCAGAAAAAGCATCTAGCAGCGGAAAGTGCAAATCCTTATAATAATCTGTTAACTGCGTTCCATAAACCATCCCCAGCGCTCTCGCTGGTACGATAAATGGTTCGTTCTCATCAGTATTCGGCGGTTGTGTAGGTGCAAAACGGCGATCGTATAATTGACTTCTCACCTTTTTAAACAAAGTCCCCCAATTGTCATCAGTTTTGAGCTTGACATCGCTGCTACCAGTAGTCACAATCCAGATATTCATAATTATTCCTCAGTTGGCCAAAGTTTTATAAAGTCGCTCTGATTCTGTAAAAACTCAAGGAAATCTTGAGTCTGGTCTGATTTATCTGGAAAAATGGTCAAAAGTTCTACATACTCTTGCCTTTTTTGCCTCAATTCTCCGTCTCTAGTTGTCAGATAGCGGGGATACATCCGGTGCCAAATGCGACCAATTTTATTTAGTTTTCCCGTCAAATCGCTTTGCTTAATAAACTGATTTTTTGAGTACGACCCGTGAAAGAATTTAATTGCTTCGCTGCTGTTTTTGTCCTCTGCAATTCTTCCCCAAACTTCTACTTTATCAGGATGCCAAACTTCGCGCCAATCATTAGCGTGACGGCTTGGTTCTAAATTATTAACTGTTAACCATTCTATTGCCCTCTGCTGACCCTCTGCCAGGAATTTAGTAATATTTTTGAGGTCATCACTAGCAGCGGTGACGTACAAATTTTTTGAACTTTCATTAAACTTCCAGTGGCAGCCGATCGCAGGTTTGTCATTTTTCTTGAAATACTCTGGGAAAAATAGGCTATGATCGGCTCGCCGCCACGACTTGCCAAAACCTCCAAGCAAGAGAGAAAATTTAATTAAATAAGTGACAAACTTTTTTAACTCCTTCAGCGGATACACATTATTTAAATTCAGAATGTCGAGCCTTCCTGCCTGTAAATCGTAGGTAGGCATGACCACCGGATTCCTCCCCGGATAATATTTGTGTTCACCAAAATCAAGTTCCTCAGTAGTAAAATTAATCCCCAACTGCCCAATAATTGCCCCTGTATCATCGCCTCTTTCACCAATTCCTCCCCAAAGTTTCTTCGTTAACAGTTGCGTTGTATTAACGTCCGTGACCCCAGCCAACAACCGCAAAGTATGACCCCGCAGGGCAGCTTTAAACATATTGTGCCGAAATTCTGGGGTTTTATTCAGCAGTTGGGACGTTAACCCGCAGCCGCTTAAATTGACAGAAAGTAAGATGGGATCGGCACTTTTTACCTCTGCCATGCGACCGTAGCCTGCACTTACCCTAGAACCAATTCCGTGTCCTACAGCTTTTTCCCAAATTTGCCAAATTTCGTCCCATTCTTGTTTTTCAAGGTGCTTGTGGCTGGAAATGCCAAATTGTAATTTACACTGATAAAGCGAGATTTGCACGTTAGCGCTAGTGACAGCATTTTCCATCACTTGGCGCTTTTGCTGAGAGTGAACGACATCGACTAAACGCTCTTTTTCTCCCCAAGACATATCAGCGGGGAAGCCACCGTGAAAGCGTAAAATTCCCGGTTTGGTAGTGCGCTGTCCGTCCTCTACAACTTCTCCTCCACAATATTTTTGTCGCTTTTCTGGAGGACACGATCGCCAAAAAGCGCCTTTCATGCTAGAACCAGGGTAAAATGGCAAACCTTTGGCGCCAATTATGGGTCGAATTATGTCTTCATCTTGTCCGCTGTTTGTAACTAAACGCCAGCTAATTGTGTATGGTTTTATTTCCACTCCTTGCCCGAATTCAGGCATTTTTACGGGTGATTTAGTTCGACCTCGTTTGTAGAGGGGAACGCTTTCATCGGCGCTTTCGGGAACGGGAGGACAGCATTCTAACCATTGTTTCACCCACTCAGAAGCGGGGGCAGCATCGCCGGCGTACTGAATTTTGCCCCTTCCTTCCAATTGAGAGCGAAACATCAAAGGAACGCGATCGCTATCACTCATCTTCTTCACCTCCATTATTGCCATTACTCTTAGTGGGTTTATAACGCTGAGTCCACCAAACCATACTGTCACAAAGTTGAGTCAGCACAGCTATAGCTACTTTACGCTGTTCTACAGGAAAATCCCACAACTTATTTGCCATGATTTTAATGGCTGCTGTATCATCAGAACTGACATTATCATTGGGAATTTTAACGCCCGCATTTTCCATGATTTTTACTAGCGCTTTCCAAGTATCCCGCCAATAATCAGCCTTATCTTTGTCCTTGACTAACCGAAACTGTTCTCCCCAAAATCGCTCTAAACCATAAGCAACTGCAACGCGCATTTTGTAGGCTTGATTAGGAGCATCTTTTTTGTCGCGGTATTTGACAACTAAATCGTGAGCCTCTTGGTCTAATCTGTAAGATTCCCAAGCCATAAATTATACCTCCTTTAAAGTTAGATAGCAGTGACCGAAACCAATTGATTCTAAACCGCCGAGATAGATGTCTGTGCCAGTAGACGCGCCAAAAGGTTGCCATTTTTCTTGGTTTTCTTTGAGGGCGATCGGAAATACTAAAATTGTGCCTTCTGGCAAAGCTTCAGTATTAAAAAAAGCTCCTTTTTTAGCCTTTTTTTCCTCTTTGTCTAAGGCCACTCGACTCTGACGATATAAAGCCATATCGTGAATCATGGCAATTTCATCGTCAGCGACCACAACGGATGGGAATTCCTCTCCTAAAGGAAACCAAGCAGATAAATCCTGAGTTTTCTCAACTGTCAAAAACCCAAAGTTGAAAAACAGTTTTGGTTTACCATTTACGTCGAGAGCTTTTAAGGTTTGAGAACCTGTATAATTAGCTGGAATTTTTGCTGATTTGAGGGATGTACCATCTTTTAGTTTGACATAATCTCCAGCAATTCGTTGATAGCGTTTCAGTAAACGAGGACAAGTTACCCAGACAATTGGTTGACCGGGACAAAATACTGGCAACCACAGCAACGAAGCGTATTCAAACTTAACTACAGACTCCGTGGTACTGTCTGGCTTCCCCGATTCTGCTTCTTGACCGTACCATTTATTAGCTTCCGGTTCTCCCAGACTGCGACGAATTTCCGATCGCAATCTTCCCCGAATCGAGCTACCGGGAATAATGCCCGTTTGGGTAAACTGGTCGCGGAAAATTAAGTTTAAGTTGCCACTTTCTTCACCAGCCGTTGCTCCCACATGAACAGGAGCAAGAGTTTCAATAATACCGTAAGCTTTTTTGTACATTATTCAACTCCTTGAATTTCAATTGGCAAACACAAACCGCATCCAACTTGTTTCAGGCTAAAACCTTCTTTGGGAAACCAATTTTCAAGAAATTCCCACCAAGTTTTATCTAAAGGTTCTCTGAGAAGATAGACAGTTCCGGGAGGAACTGCATAGCGTCCCCGTCCTATTTGTCCTTTTGCGCGGTAGCGATAGGAAATGGGTTTATCTGTAAGCATCTCCGGTCGTTTTTTGGAAAAATCTTCATTTTTGGGATACCGAAATGAAAATTTGTTAGAGCCCCAAATCCCCGGTGTTATCAAAGCAAATGAGCGCTGAATAGGTTGGCGTAACAGTTTGGCGATCGGGCTGTCATCAGGCAGTTCAATACTGTTGATTTCCACCAGATGATTTTCGCCACCAAACCGATACCAACCATCTGCTAAACGATGAGTTGAGAGATAAACTAGACAACATTCATCATCCATCTGCACGGCATTCTCCAGAAACAAACCATCTTCTGCTAAGGTGCAGCGTTCGTCATCTTTTGTTTTAGGATGCAAGATAGGGACGTATTTCCAAGGAGTATCAGCAACATCACCATTTTTCTTGATGACAGCAGGTGAATTATTCCAAGAATTCACCGTCTGCCAGCTATACTCCGGATCTAAATCTTCGGATTCGCGATGCCATTTCCCAGATTTCATTTCCCATTCATCCACGCCTTTTTTAGAAATAATTTTGTGCCAGGGAATGGGGACGTAAAAGTATTCAGGATCATCTGATTTTGCCCAGAAGGGGCCAGCGACAAACAAATTATCACTAAGTTCTTTTGGAGAAATATAGGACTTAACTTTGTTGGCGCTAAAAAATAGACCGGAGAGAGTAGCGGCTTCGGGAGGGAATTTTGCTCCAGAACGTCCGACTAGATTTTCGGGCGATAAAAATCCGCCAGAACTCCCGTACATAAATCCTAAAGGACTTATAGTGATGAGATATTTGAACATAGCTGCCATCCGACATTTATTAGGTCACTAATCCAGTAAATAATGTGTTTGGATTGTTCTGGATTTGGGTAATCGCCGACGATGTGCTTCCAGTTTTTTTCTAAGTTATTCTTGTCATGAAAGTAAAGTTGAAAAAGAGCTAAAGCTAATTCATCATCTGCGCTATTTTCCTGGGAATTAAAACTGATAGCATGACGATTTTTGAGATGAGCTAAATCCTTGTAAACATGACTCCAGTTCGGCTTTTGCTCCCAGCTTTTGCCGTCGCGGTCTTTGTATTGTTTGAGAATGTGCAAATAATCCCAAGGACAAGTCCACTGCACAAATTGACCGCTGTTAAAAACTACTCGAATTGTAAGGCGATCGCGCCCCAAACTTTTCGCCAGTTTTTCGGCTTCTCGACAGTGTTGAAGAATATCTCGCTGTGGCACACTATGACCCGCCCAAACAAAACCAACACTTAGGTTAATATCCTGTCCGTGCTTTTTCCATTCATCGGACAATCCCATTAACCATTCTAATGCCTCTATAGGTTCTGGGGGCTTTTCGGGTTGGCTACTGTAAATTACACCGAGGAAGTCGTCACCACCGGCATAAACAATCCGCCCTTGGTCTTTGGGGAAATTTTTGATAAAATTTCTCCCCCAAACCCGCATGGCTTCGCTGAACTTCTTTAGACCTTCATCTCCTTCTTTTTGAGCAATGTCCTGAAGTTTTTTGCCAACTCTGTCGCCATCTCCCATAAACCATCCAGTCCAGTGTTCTGGTTCACGAATAATATCGCTAAACCCTGCTTCAAGCGGAGATATCCCAATGTTTCTGGCAATATCTTCGTCGCGAGTAACTAACCGCTTGACTAACTCAGGAATGCTCAATCTTTCATTAGGTGCAAGAAATTTTCCTTCGGGTTTGCCATCTGGGGGAAGATTTTCTAAGACACAGGAGAGACGCTGATAGAAATCCTTAAGTTCAGCTTTTTCTGTATCGGATAGTAGCCGCCCTGGTTCTCGATGTTCCAAACCTAAACGGGGCCAGGCGATCGCATCCGTGCCAGTCAAACTCGAACTCTCGCCAATCCAGTTAATAGCCGTCCAATCGCGACGCAATTTGCGAGTTTCTAAATTCTTCATCGCAGATTCTATTGAATCTCCGTGTCCCCAAAATATCTCCCAAGTATACAAACCCCATCGCATCCACTCTTGCTGCCAAAAGTATTGCTCTTTAGGAGGTACTTCTCGTTCTATCCAAACTCGACATTCATTTAATATTTCTTGCCATGACTTTTGAAGAGTATTCGTCACGTCATTCCTGGAAAATTCCCCTTCCCCTTTCAGCAGTATCCGATTGGGCATTCCTTTCTGGATGTTCGGGGAACCGGGAGAAATGACATCTAAACCTGATTTTTCGGCTTGCTTTACTAGCTTATAACTCAGATAAGACAGAATGAGTGAAGCTCCAAATAAATCTCGGAGTTTGCGGGATTTCTCGATAAAGCCTTGAACGGGGGCAAAGGCGATCGCAGTGTATGCAGACATAAATTCAATTTTAAGGCGGGCATTGCCCACCTGAATGCTGCTGGTAGTGTCCCCAGTCGCTAACTGCTTAAGTTCTACTCCACTCAATATATCAGCCGAGCCAGCTTCACGTCTCCAAATTCACAATATTTATCAAACTATTTTCAAAAGCTAAACCTGTGTAAATAAAGGCTTTCCGACATTTATATTTTTTTATGTCAATATTGTCTTTTACTTGACTTTTCCTCAAGTTACCCCATACACCCCTCATGGCAAAAAAACCAATCCTTCACCCCTACGCCGACAAACTAACGTTCGATCGCATCATGCTCCTCATCGCCACATTAGTAAACCATCCGGGCATCGGCCACTCCGACACAGAAGCCTCCGACACTAAATATCACGACGCTTTGCTAGAAGTGCAATCTCAATTGCAGAAAATTGCCGCCGAATTCAACATCGAATTTCCCGAAAACTATCCCGCAACTCCCACTATCCGCAAAGACTTAGAAACTTTGCGCCGCTACGGAATCCTCGACAAACGAATGTATCGCTTCGGCTATTATCTCGGCACCGGCGCAATGAATCGCGAAGAACTACTATTCGCATTTCAAGCAATAGCATCTATTGCCAAATATCAGGGAAATCCCCAAGCCCGCCAAATTTGTGAAAAACTCACTAAACTGTTGCGCGGGTTAGATATCGAACTCAAAGGTCAATTGTTTTATCCGGTTCGCGAACACCTGAACCGTGCCATTATTTACACCGATCCTGTAGAAATGCTCGCTCGCCAAGAATATCGCAATACCCTATTTCACAAACTAGACATCGTAGAAACAGCCATTGTTCGAGGTCAGGCGCTACAACTTTACCGCCAAAGCGATTATTACGGTAGAGGTCAGGTCGGTTTCCAGCGCATCTGGCCCCTGCAACTGATTTATCACGATATCGCCTGGTATCTCATTTGCGAAGATTACGACAACGGACACTTGAAGGTAGTACGGGTCAATCGCTTTACCGACTACTGCGAAATTATCAATGCAGAAGAGCGCGGCTTAGCTGTACAAGGACAACGTTTGAAAATAGCTCAAAAGTTGTTAAAAAACGGCTGGGGGTTGTTCTTAGGCAATCCAGAGCAACAGCAGGCTGAATTGCAGGGTACGCTGAAGTTAGAAAAAGTGAAGGTGCGGTTTTTCGAGGAAGTAGTGGGATTTATTCTAGAGGGCGATCGACGGCATCCGCGACAAAAGATTAAAGAAGGCCCGAGGGATAGTTTTGGCAAAGTGGCTTATGTGGATTATCAAATCGATTTGCCCTATCGCTCCTTGAACGAATTTAGTCTGTGGGTGAACAGATATATGGATAGCGCCCAAGTGCTTTCCCCGCCGAGTTTGGTAGAAAAACACCGACAAGCAGCCAGAGATTTAGCCGATCGCTACAGCTAACAGGACTTAAACAAAAAATTATTGCTAAGAACGGTACAATCCCTTGTAGGTAACACTCTCACGTCAACAAACAGCGACAGTGGGCAGACAATACCCCGGTGAAATCAGCAAAACTGATAGCGCAGCAGTCTTAGTAACGATACATTACCCCGGTGAAATCAGCAAAACTGAGAGCGCAGCAGTCTTAGTAACGATACATTTATATTCCCGCAATATGAGAATTCCTTCGTTTTAGGTTAAACGAGTGTAAACAGAGAGAATATTGGGCTGCGGCTGGCTGGAAAAGTTAGGCTGGCCGATATCAGTTTCTTGTTGCGGCTAGACGATCGCACGAATTAATTAGGCGTGGAGCCGAGAGTTTTTGAGCGTTACCCGGCAATTGCGATTAAGTGCAACGATCGCGCGCCCGAGCAACAATAAATTCTTCGATGAAACCAAGCGCAAAATTCCAGAAAGGGCAAAAAGTTGGGGTTTACAGCTCCCCAGGGTCGCATCAACCGCAGCGCTTGTATCCTTAACCAAACATATTAAACCCCCGAAGCCATCGCCCTGCCAAAACTTGCCGACTTGTGAACCGCCGCATTAAGAAATACCCCCGACGGATGCAGCAATGCAGTATTTGCGGCAAACTCTCAAGTGTCGGGTCGGTATACACCAAGATGAAGATAGAGGGACACGGACAAGCCAAAATCCTCACGCAACAAGAAATCGAACTCTTATTTAACGAAGGTTTACAGACGGAGCGCGATCGCGCCCTCTTTGGAGTTTGCCTGTACACCGCTTGTCGGATTGCCGAAGCCTGCAGCTTGAAAGTCATCGATGTCTTTACCCCGGCGAATGTTATTCGCTCAGAAATGATTATCCGTAAGGGCAACACCAAAGGCAAGCTCGGCACCCGCACTATCCCGATCATTCAAGAGTTGAGGCTGCTGTTAGAAACCTACTCACATCCCGAACACCCCTACCTATTCCCCAGCCGCCACCTCAATCACCGCTGGAAACACGCGAACCCGGAAGCCGCCTCTCATCTATTCCAAGAAGCCTGCGAAAAAGTCGGCATCATCGGCGCTTCCACCCACAGCCTCAGAAGGTCGGCGCTTACACAGATGAGCAACGCGGGTATCCCATTGCGGATTATTCAAGAAATCAGCGGCCACCGCAACCTCGAACAATTGCAGAAATACTTAGAAGTGCGACCCGACCAAGTACGCGGCGCTGTCTCTGCACTCTCTACCCTTTCTTACGTCAGGAAAATCACATATCCTGATTTAGCTTCCCCAACCCGAGAAAATCCGTTGCCCCCTCACCAACTCTCACAAGCCCAAGCAGACTCCGCGGCCCAAGAAACTCCCGATTGGTGACGAGCGCTTGAACCAAGCCAAAAGCTCTCAATCCTGAGCTGGTTACAATTGTTCGTCATTCGGACGAGCTCGCGTAAAATAAAAGCTTGTACCAGGCGGGGCTGCACTTGCTTGTGCAAACTAATTTTGTCGCCCCCTTCATACCCCACATTAAAACCCGCCTCGCTGCTGATACAGCGGTTCTCGCTGTTATGATGTACAGTACCAGCAATGAGTAAACCAATTTTTTAATCGATTGAAAGCGAAGCGAAAGAAATCTAAGACCGATTTTGCAGATATCGAGGCTATTTTAGAGATGATTGAGGAGCCTGAGACTTCGCATCTCAAGGGTGTTAGGAATAAACTCCCCTTATAAAAGGGGGCTTTTCTGAGTTGTAGAGACAGCCGATCGCCCCGCCCCTAAAAGCAAAAATCCCCCGGCGGATATCGGAGGACTTTTTTCACGATGGGTAATAGCTAATTGATAATCAGCAATGGGTCATTCCCTTTGCCCCATACAACCACAATACAGTGGCTCTAGGTTTCTTGGCGATCGTCTTCAGCAGGGCGCAATTTAAAGAAATAATCAACTTTGTTTTTAGCTTGTGTCCGATTGCCCTTTCCCAGGTAGCTGTAAAACTTTTTTTTCATTTGTAAAAAAAAATCTCTCTATTCACGATGAAAGATCTGTCGAGCGCTTCATTGACGGCCACTTCGCCTCCATAACACAAAATACGTCCAAAATTAAGCGGTTGCAGGATAAACACGGTATGGTGGGATGCTGCATGAAAATCGGTTTGAAGGTATCTGCCAAAGTATGGGACGCAGCCGAATTATATAATTAAGTTAGTAGGTCAATTTTTTTTTACTAATACAAGAACTTATATTTATTAGCTGGCTAAGAGCCTTGGTATTGCAAATCCTTGTTCCAAAAGCCTTTGAGCTTTTGAATAAGCTAGACTTTTTTCAAGTTTGATTTCGTAACACAATCAAACTGAGACTAAAACAAAACTTAGGGTACAAATATATTGTCAAAAGCGGCGAACTCTCGATCACGGTGACTTCTGGCGTGTATGATAAATTTATTGATGTTGAGAAATACCTTATGCTACCCAGCACTAGAAAGCTCAGAGTCGGATTAGCTTTATCTCCAGAACTTATAGCAGAAGCTGACAAATATGCCAGATCTTGGGGAATATCAAGATTGGGATTCTTTGAAGAAGCGATCTGGCTATACTTAGAACGCTTGGATAAATACATTCGAGCCGACGCAAAAATACAATCTCACAACAAAGAAGCACTGGCAGCATAGGCTTTCAGTGCTTCTCCGGTAAGAGTAAATTTGCGTGTAAATGTTGTCGTCAAACTTTGCAGGAGAGGCGACATCGTTAGTCCACAATTCAGAAATCGGTCTCCAAAAAATAAGAGCGCCGACTATTCCTAGTATGCCATACATTGAGAAAAAAACAATAAAGCGCTTTTTGGGCGTTGTTTTAACGGTTGATGCTAACGCCAGCAGTAGCGGTACGATCAAGCAAATTGTGAATTCTAACGCTATCAATAGCGTAAAATGCCCTTTCGATTTCGTCTATGACTCAATCCTAGCTCAATCCCCCCTAACTACGGCGCTTAATCGGGAATTTCCTACTATCGGTTTTGAAGCGATCGCGGTGGTGGCGTCATGGTAGCTAACTTCAGTCAATCTTCAAGCACCCGCGATCTTCTTCCTGTAACCAGGGACAATCCTTGCCCCCACTGTGGCAAACCCGACTGGTGTTACTCTATCGGCGATCTATCTGTTTGCAACCGCGATCAACCGCCCGCTACTGGCTGGCAAGCGACCTCGAAATCTGATAAGGATGGCAAAATTTACTACGCGCCATCACAAGAGAAAAAACCCATCCGCCCAGCCAACACTACTTATTACCACTATCCAGCGCGAGACGGTTCGCCACTTGTCAGGGTCAAACGAATTGATTTTGGCGATGGCAGAAAGAAGAAGTTTGAGCAAGAAAGGTGGGACAAAGACAAAGAACGCTGCTGGCTGTCCAATTTAGGCAAGGATAAGGAAAAAAACAAGGTTAACCGTTCTGAGATTCCCATTTATCGCTACGCAGAAGTCCGAGGGGCAATTGCAAAAGGTGAGCTGATTTGTGTCGTTGACGGAGAATCGTGTGCGGATGCTCTTTGGGCTTTAGGGTTGGCCGCCACTACCAGCATCGGCGGCATGGGTAAGTGGTGCAACACTGACACAAGCGATTTAGATGGTGCAAAAGTTGTCGTGATTGTCGTTGACCGGGATATACCAGGGATTAAGGACGCGATGAAGGTTGGTGAACACTTCCCAGAGGCTCAATGGCTTTATCCTTACCCCGAATCGAAAGCTTGGAACAATCCACAAAAAAGTCAGGGATTGGACATTAAGGATTGGATAGAGAGCCAAAATTTGAGTGCAAAGGATGTACTCGCGGTGGTGGGAGAGAAGAAATTTTTTAACGCTCCGAAGCCAATCTCAAATGTTATCACTCACCCCCGATTTACTCCCCCTATTTCTGAGCTAGCAATAGAAATTGAGACACTTCTAGAATCCGACCTCAAAAAATCTGAACTAACTCTCAAAGTCGCGGATCTTTCTCAAAAGTATCGGCAACCTCATACAGAAATTTGGAGAATTTACCGCGAAAGAGAAGAGGAATTAGAGCAAGAAGTCAACCAGGATGCTATAGCGACCGACCTTGATCAATTACTCACGGCACAATCTGTAAAATTAAATTTGCTAGAAATCCTTCCTAAAGGGCTAGCAGAGGCGATTATAAGATTAGCGAAAACACTCAACATCAAACCTGAATGCTACGTGCTGGCTCTCCTTACTCAAGTTTCAGCTCTTTTGAAACCAGGTACCAGCACGATGCTTTACCCTCAGACTAACTTCAAAGTTTGTCCCAATTATAATGCTGCAACAATAGCAGAGAGTTCGCAGAAAAAAACTCCGGTTAAACAGGCAGTTATTAGCGAGCCAATGGAGCAATTAATTGATGCCAGTATCCAAGCATTTGATGCTGCGAAGATTGCTTATGAGGAGGAGCTTAATCTTTGGAAAGAGAGCAAAAAACCTAATAAAGGCTTGATGCCTAAGCCACCAGCCCAAAGAGTTTATCACATAACAACCGCAACTGGTGAATCCATCCCAAAACAAGCGGCAAGGATGCCAGACCAATCTTTGCTCTGGGTAGCTGATGAACTTGCGGGTACTTTCAAATCTGCCAACCAATACCGAGGTGGGAAGGGTTCAGATGAAGAAGATTTACTCGAATATTGGAGTGGCGGTGGGGCTGCTGTGTTGCGAGCTGAAGGTTTAACTGTCAACGCTCGCAAAATTGGATTATCAATCTTTGGAAATATTCAGCCGAAGGTATTGGCGCAATTTCTCAAAGATGGCAGTGACGATAACGGCAAGTTTGCGCGATTTGACTTTGTACAACAACCACTGGCTGCTACAGAGTTGTTTGAGGATGCTCCCAACGTGGATATAACTCCCATGCTGGCAGCCTTGTACAAACAGTTAGACCCGCTACCTGCTCAAAAATTCCAACTAGATAAGGAAGCCCGAAAAACATTCATTGCTTACAACAATCAATGCGAGCGTGAACGGATTAATCATCCCAAACAAGGGATGCGAGCAATGCTTGGTAAAGCTCCTGAGAAAGTAGGGAAAGTGGCAACTATTTTACATTGCATTGATAGCGCATTCAGGGGTATTGAAATTCCTGAAATCATTTCTGCTGAAACCGTACAAGCTGCCATCAAGTGGGTTGGGTACACCACAAGCCAAGCTTTGAGTGTAAATCTGGAACTTTGCGACCCGACAGCGCTTGCTCCTAATTTAGACAAAATTATTTCTTTAGCAAGAAAGAAGGGAGGGACAGTTAGTGTACGCGACGCTCAAAACAGTTTCGACTACAAACTCAAGATTACATCTCAGCAAGTAAAAGAATGGTTTGCCCAACTTGAGGCCATGAAGCACGGGAAAGTGACCACAGTTAAAAAATCCGTGTTATTTACTCTGACTACAGACAGTGATGCAACTGTAGTCAACTGTAGTCACACTGTAGAAAAAGAAAAACTACAGTTGGAATCCTTACAGGATAAGGTTTTAAGACCTACTGTAGTCACTGTAGTCACTGATTCGCCGTCTTCAGAAAAATCAAATAATCAATTACTGGATTTACAAAACCAATCTCCAACTACACCTACAGTGACTACAGTAGGCTCAAACGTAGAGCTAGAAGGGATGGAGGCTGACTACAGTACGCCAAAACTTTTGACTACAGTAACTACAGTTAGCGCTCAACCGGAGCGGTGGGCACAGTTGCCACCCCTGCAAAATGACATCTCTGAATTAGTCGAAAGAGCAAAAATCGCTCAAACTTGGTCGGAGGTCGAAGCGGTTTGGGGTAGCGACTTGGAACTCAAGGAAAAAATCAAGACCCAGCTTTCTGAAGAGGAATATCGGCAAATTGGGAAGCTTCTAAAGCAAGCTAAGTGCGAGCGGCCGCCAACTGATTCGCTATCGGCGCAGCCGATCGCACTGGGCGACAATCCCCCCAAACCGAAACCGGAGCAACTAGCGCCCGAACCCACACCAGCAGAGGAATTAGCGGAACCGGAGCTCGCACAAATAGCGCCAGAGGATGCCGAAAAGATACGAGATATTGCCCGGATTTGGTGGCCTGAATACTACCCCGAACGGTTACAAACCCTGATTACACAGATGTATGGCTGGGGTGCACCGGGGACTCGCTACTCGGCTGCCACAATCACCGCTTGGCTCGAAGGGGAGGATGCCGTAGTGCGCGAACGGATAAGCGAGTTGATGGAATTGAGGCCAGAAACTTAGCCGAGTTCTGACAGTCAATAAAAAACCACACAAACGCTTCGCTACCGGAAAACTTACCCTGGCTAAGTTTCTGGCAATTGTCGGCGAGGCGCAACTTGTAGAGTTTGAACGGCTTGTGGTTAGTTGTCCCGGTTTTTCCTCAAAATCAAACTGATGTAGACCTCAAGAAACACGCTTACGCTCCATCGCCTGTTGCGCTGCAGCACCGATGGAGTCACAATCGTAGCGGGCGACGCATCCGGTCGCGTATATTTCCTGCGACTCGAAGGGATTGCTGAGTATTTAGAAAAGGGGATGGCGTAAGATGGGAGAATTTGCTGACAAGTTAGCGACCAAACCACTTTCCTATCAACGTGCTTATCTGGGCAGCTTACTGCCAAATTATGTCAAGTCAGGTCATTTAGAAAAGTATTATCAAAAACTTACTGATTTTAACTTCCTGATGGCAAAGATTCAGCATCCTGAATTTGGAGTACAAACACTCCTTGATGATTTCAATCTAGTAGACGACTTAGAAGCAGTAACTCACCCAGAATACAACCGAGAAAAAGCGAAAGTCCTAAACTTGATTCAAGCAGTAATATGGATGTCAGGCGATATTTGGGGTTTAGATAAAACGCAACTGGCTGGGCAATTGTTAGGTCGCTTGCTGCACTTTAACATTCCTGCAATTCAGGCAATGCAAGAACTAGCAAAAGAGTGGAAAGCATTACCTTGGTTACGTCCTTTGACAGCTTGCTTAACCCCTCCTCGCAGGGGACTACTATGCACCCTTACGGGTCACAGCAATTCAGTAAATTCGGTAGCAGTCAGTGCTGATGGGAAGCGGGTGATTTCGGGTTCAGATGACAAAACCCTCAAAGTGTGGGATTTAACAACTGGAAAGGAAGAATTTACTCTTGAAGGTCACAGCTATTTGGTAAAAGCGGTAGCAGTCACTGCTGATGGCAAGCGGGCGATTTTTGGCTCAAAAGACAACACCCTAAAAGTCTGGAACTTAACAAGTGGAAAAGAAGAGTTTACTCTCAAAGGTCACAGTAACTCGGTAAACGCAGTCGCCATGACTGCGAATGGAAAATGGGCAATTTCTGGCTCATCGGACAACACTCTCAAAGTGTGGGATTTAACAACTAGAAAGGAAGAATTTACTCTTGAAGGTCACAGTTATTTAGTCAATACGGTCTTCGTCACTACTGATGGGAAGCGAGCGATTTCTGGGTCATCAGACACCACTCTTAAAGTCTGGGATTTAATGACTCGAAAGGAGGAGTTTACTCTCAAAGGTCACAGCAAGGCGGTAAATGCGGTAGCAGTCACTACTGATGGGAAGCGGGTGATTTCGGGTTCAGATGACAAAACCCTCAAAGTTTGGGATTTAACAACTGGAAAAGAAGAATTTACTCTTGAAGGTCACAGCTATTCTGTCAATGCGGTAGCCGTTACTGCTGATGGGAAGCGAGCGATTTCTGGGTCACGAGACAATACGCTTAAGGCCTGGAATTTAATAACTCGAAAGGAAGAGTTTACTCTCAGAGGTCACAGTTACTCGGTAAATGCAATCGCTATTACTCGTAATGGGAAGCGAGCGATTTCTGCTTCAAGAGACAGCACTCTCAAAGTTTGGGATTTAACAACTGAAAAGGAAGAGTTTATTTATTATGGTCATAATTACTCGGTAAATGCAGTCGCTATTACGGAGGATGGGAAGCAGGTGATTTCTGGTTCCTCGGACAGCACGCTAAAAGTTTGGGATTTAACCACTAGAAAGAAACTGTTTACTTATGAAAGCCATAACTACTTGGTAAATTCGGTAGCAGTCACTGCTGATGGGAAGTGGGCGATTTCTAGTTCCTCGGACACCAACCTCAAAGTCTGGGATTTAACCGCTGGAAAGGAACTGTTTACTCTTAGAGGTCACAACAACTGGGTCAATGCAGTAGCCGTCACAAAGGATGGCAAAAGGGCAATTTCTGGCTCAAGAGACAACACTCTCAAAGTTTGGGATTTAATAACTGGAAAAGAACTGTTTACTCTCAATGGTCACAGGGACTGGGTAAGTGCAGTAGCCGTCACCCAAGATGGCAAGCGGGTGGTATCTGCTTCATTGGACTACACGCTAAAAGTCTGGGATTTAATAACTCGAAAGGAAGAAATTACTCTCGAAGCTCCAGCCTACTTAGTAAATGCGGTAGCAGTCACTGCTGATGGGAAACGGGCGATTTCTGGTTCAAGAAACAGCACTCTCAAAGTCTGGAACTTAACAAATGGAAAAGAAGAGTTTACTCTCAAAGGTCACAGTAACTCGGTAAACGCAGTCGCCATGACTGCGGATGGCAAAAGGGCAATTTCTGGCTCATCGGACAACACTCTCAAAGTTTGGGATTTAACAAGAAAAAATGTCATTGCCAGCTTTACTGGTGAAAGTGCGATCAACTCTTGCGCTATTGCTGTTGATGGAGTCACAATCGTAGCGGGCGACAGCTCCGGTCGCGTATATTTCCTACGGCTAGAAGGGATAGAGCCACTAACATAAATTTCTTGGCGTTGCTGAGTTAGAGTATGAATAGAAGGAATAGTTTATGCAATGTCCAGAATGTAAATCAACCCATATCCGTAAAAACGGCAAGAAGAAAGGAAAACAGAATCACATTTGTGTCCAATGTGGTCG
>NZ_JAUBQE010000126.1:0-3283 GCF_036701115.1 Microcoleus sp. Pol1C5
GAAATACTGGTGCTGCTATTACTGGAAGTCTGCGAAGAGTGGCTAATCGTTGCTAGCGTCTCTAGAGGATTAAAGCGGAGTTTGGGCTGATTCAGGATGGGCTGAAGTAATTCGGGATAGCGTTGTTCTAGGTCTTCTATTTTGGCTAGTGCACCCCAACGGGCATAACAGTAATACGCTTCTTGCATATAGCTGGCGGCGACTTTTTCTTTGCCCCACTCCCAGTAGAATTTGGCAGCTAATTCGTTGGCTAACGCTTCTTCTTGGAGATATTCGTTTTCTTTGGCTCCTTTAACTGCAAGGTCGTAGCACTCAATTGCCTCTTTGTATCGATCGAGAACGCGGTAACGTTCGGCTTCCACCAGTTGCCACTTGTGCAAGTGATTCATCGGGGCATGAGAGGCCCATTGCTGTAACTTACCTTGATTTTCTTGCACTTGATGCAGTCGATCTTCCGACTGTGCAGTTGATTCATGCTGTATAGCAAGTGCCGTTAGAGAATCGTAGAAGTAAAAGACTGGTTCGAGAATTGTTCCCATACATCTTGTCAGGTGTTGTCTGGCTCGATCCGCATCCTTTTGTGCCTTAAAAATGTCTCCCAGCCAGAAGTTCAATACGAATCTGTGGTGGTAAAAGATACACAACCGAAACATATCGTTGGATGCTTGCACCTGAGAAACCAATTCTTCCTCATAAGAATCTTTGCGTAAAGGAACCTCATCCTCCGAGCGCCCCAGAAGGATCAGAGCTGTTTCCCAGTAAATTAAATAATGCTTGGCTGTAGTGATGATGTTGAGGTCGCGCAAATGCTGGTGGTAGGCGCGAATTTGGGGTTCGAGTTCGTTCAGCGGTTTCCCTGACCACAAGGAATTCAAGGAAAACATTTGTACGAGGTATACAATGAATTCCAGATCGCCCGTTTCCACTCCCGCTTGATAGCCCTCCTGAAAAATCGGTAGCGTTTCTCTCACATGAGCGACGCAGTGATGAACGTATCCCGCAAATACATTAAAAGTTGCAGCTCGGATATTTTTGGCTTCTGGCTCTGATGCCAGGCGATAAGCTAATTGCCCAAACTGCTGCACCTGTGTTATCTCTTGCCACAGCATATTGAGTAGGAATGCGTAGCTAACATAGCTAATCGGAGAAAAGAGACTATTACCAAATTGAATTGAAAGCTTGACCTGTAGTGCAACTACTAAGGGATAAAGCGGCGAACCTGTCAGGTAACACGAAGGCAGAATGCTATCAGCAATCTGCATAATGGCAAGCTTTTGAGCATCCGTCATCTTCGGCAGATGAATCAACGCATCAATCGAGCGATCGCCGATCAATGCGTTGATTTCCTGTCTCGCCTGCTGAATATCCTCGGTCGTTGGGCTATCAGGCAGGCTGACTCCTAGCAATTGAAGGACAGATTTACCTGTCGAGAGTGCCGCTAAAAATTCATTGCGGGAGTTCAATGACTGAATTTTTATTTGATAGATTTGCATCCGATCTAAGGGAGTTTTAGCATGGTGCAGCGTCGCTTCAATCCTTCGCTCCATTCCCTCAAAATCACCACACAACCAGGCAATCTCGGCAGCTAATTCGTGCAGGCATAAGGTCATTTCATATTGTCGCTGCCAAGCTTCAACTCCTAATAATGTCAGTCCGACTGTGGCATACTCGCGGGCTGCGTGATATGCTGTTGCGGCTCTGGCTTTGCGGCAAGCTGTGAGGTTGAGTTGGCCTAAGTCGTCTCGTTCGGTTTGTTCAACCACAAGTGTGGTTCCATAATTTAACTGATTGACTAATTCAAAAATGCGTTCTTCTCGCGCTGACAGTGAAATCTGTTGCAGCAGCAGTTGCCCAATTTGATAATGGGCGATCGCGCGATCGCTTTCCGGAATCAAAGAATAAGCGGCTTGTTGGACGCGATCGTGCAAGAAGCGATAGGCAACGGTTTGAGTAGTCGCTTCAGAAATCGCCTGTTCTGCGCCTACATAAAATTTATAAACTTCACTTTGGGGAATAATCAGCTCTTCCTGTAAAGCTTTCCACAAAGCCGTTGCGGTTTCCGTCTCCGAACTCTCTGCAACAATTGCCAATGTTGCCAGATCGAACTGGTTGCCAATGCAAGCGGCTAATTTTAAAACCTCTTGAGTTGTTGCTGGCATTTTTTGCAACTGCTGCGCCATAAATAGCACCACATCATCAGTGAGCGCTGCCTCTCTCACTTTGCTAATATCGCACTGCCAATGTCCCGATTGGATCTCAAAAGTAATCAATTCATCCTGATGCAAGGCTTTGAGAAACTGCGTTGAAAAAAATGGGTTTCCTTGAGTTTTTTGATATACCAATTCTGTCAGCGGTTGTGCCAAATTAGGCTCACAAACTAGCGTATCCGCTACCAATTGATTTAAACTGAGAAGGCCAAGCGGTGCTAATGTAATAGTGTTGAGTGTGGTTCCTGCCTTCCTCACCTCATCTAGGGTCAACATCAGGGGATGGCTGGGTGATACTTCATTATCCCGATAGGCTCCCAGCAGCAACAGATAACCCAATTGCGACTCATTGACGAGCAATTGCATTAACTTCAGCGATGCCGAATCTGCCCACTGCAAATCATCCAAAAATATCACCAATGGATGTTCTTTTGTGGTGAAGACAGCAATGAATTTGTGGAAGAGCAAATTAAAGAGGTTTTGAGCAGCAACCCCCGATAACTCCGGGGCTGGGGGTTGTGTTCCAATAATCCGTTCTAGTTCGGGAATGACTTCAATAATGACTTGTCCGCTGTCACCGAGCGCTTCGAGAATTTTAGTTTTCCATTCTTGAATTTTGGCATCACTTTCACTCAGTAATTGTGCCATTAAATCGCGGAATGCCTGGACAAATGCCGAGAAGGGAATATTGCGGTTGAACTGGTCGAATTTGCCTTTAATGAAATAGCCCCGTTGCCGGACAATCGGTTTATGTACCTCGTTGACTACAGCCGTTTTTCCAATCCCGGAAAACCCAGCGACTAGCATTAATTCTGATGTGCCATTAGCTACGCGATCAAAGGCATTCAACAGAGTTTGGACTTCTGTTTCTCGACCGTAGAGTTTTTCAGGAATCAGGAAACGATCGCATATATCCCGCTTTCCTAACTCAAAAGTTTCAATCTTTCCAGTTTCTTGGCACTGCTGCAAACACTTTTCTAAGTCATGTTTCAATCCCCAGGCACTTTGATAGCGTTTTTCGGCATTCTTCGCCATCAGCTTCATCACCAGATCCGAAACCACCTGCGGGATTTTTT
>NZ_JAUBQE010000127.1:0-3204 GCF_036701115.1 Microcoleus sp. Pol1C5
CCCTGAATCTTGGCAGCTTCGCAAAGATCGCGGCGAGCATTTTTCCCTTGCGGATTGCACTCGATATAATTGATAATGCGAGCCGCTTCTTTGCCAAAACTTTCCTTCTGCATCTGACAGTGATCGCAGGTAAAAGAGCCGTACATTTTAGCTCCCACTCTTTTTAAATGTCGGGCTAAAGCCATTTCTGAAGTACCAGAAGATGTTGTGGTATTCATACTTGTTTCCTTAGCTGTACCGAGATTATTGACATCGGCATAAAGAGCCAGAGAAGAAATCAGCACTAACATAGACACCAGAATACCTATAAAAAATAGTTGCCCGATATCATCCCATTCGCGACCGATTAATGCTAAGACAAACAAGCTAGTTGCAAACAAAGCAGACGCAATACAGTAAATACAAGCTGCTTTGATATCAACAGCCAGTACATACATCAGATAGCCGCTGAAAATCGTCATAGCTGTGCTACCAGCAAACAGAAATAGTCCCGTCCAAGACTCTAACTTAGAGCGGAGACTCTTCTGTTCTGCAGGATTAACAAGTAGGGGAGCTACGGCAAAAACTATCATGCTCAAATAGCCCAAAAAACCGAACAAAGAAAGAGGCAAACCAAAGACATAGGCATAGGGACTCGAAAGCACGATATCGCAGCCTTCGATCGGACAAACTGCCGTTCCGTTGGATAACTTGACTACTGTTAGATAGGCAGTGATCGCAGCCCCTATCGAGGCAATTCCTGCCGTAATGGGTCGAGAATAACGGTGAATCCAAGGCAGAGAACGTTGACGACGCATAATATTTTTCCTGTGCTGAATATTTTGCAATACTAGAGTTTATCACCCACCATTTTACACTTTGAGGAAATAAGCCACAACTCCTAAAAGTATTAACACGACTCCGGTTAATCCTTGTTCGTGATGCTCGAAGAAATGCAGCTTTTCTTCTAAAGCATTAACTCCTTTCATGCCCAAATCTACTAGCAAAACCATTCCCAAAACTGTCACCACTAAGTAGACGACAGAAACTACAAGTATGCCGCGCCAACCAATCGCTCCTGCTGAAAAAAAATAGGCTTCTATTTCGATGCAAGGCGAGAAAAACATTCCTGTTCCTAAAACAGCTAGAATTTGAAATTGCGAGCGCTTGGTAGTTAAATTAGCTGTTTCAGCATGATGGTGGTGGTGTCTGCGAGAACTATCTAACTCGGCCAAAAGATAGATAATTCCTAAAACCAATAAAACTAAAGGCGCAATTATTTTAGCTGTCTCTACATAGGTAGCAGCCAACTTGTAACCGAATAAGCCGATGACAATTCCAATTAGGATAATGCTGAGGGTATGAGCAATTCCTGTAATTAATGTTGCCCGCAAAGTTTCGCTGCGTGACCAATTTTCAGTTTTACCAATGGCAATTAAGGGCATCCAGTGGCTGGGAATTAATGCGTGAATAATACTAAGAGCTAGACTTCCCAACAGAATTTTAATGAGGCTTTCCATTTACTTTCCTCTACAAATTTCTACAAGGCGGGAGGAGTTGCCCGCCCTCATGGAGTTTTTCAGCGGACTACTTTAAAACTCTAGTTGCATTGAAAATAGCTGCTAGAGCTACCCCAACATCGGCAAAAACTGCCTCCCACATGGTAGCTAACCCAAAAGCACCCAAAGCAATAAATATGCCTTTGACTAACATGGCAAAAATGATATTTTGCCAAACAATATTGTGAGTTTTTCGGGCAATTTGGATGGCTTCAGCCACCTTTGACGGTGCATCTGACATAATTACAACATCGGCAGTTTCGATCGCCGCATCCGAACCCAAACCCCCCATCGCTATGCCCACATCAGCTCTAGCAAGCACTGGTGCATCATTAATTCCGTCCCCGACAAAGACAATTTTATCGCCTTTTCTAGATTGACCGATCAGTTTTTCGATCGCCTCGACTTTTCCTTCGGGTAATAACTCGGCTAAATAGGAATCTAAACCGAGCTTTTTCGCAACACTATCGGCTACAGCTTGATTATCTCCTGTGAGCATCACGATTCGCTCAACACCTAATTTTTTGAGGTCGCGAATAGCCTGTACAGCGTCTTCCTTCAGCTCGTCAGCAATCAAAATATACCCAGCATAGCGGTTGTCTACCGCTAAATGGACGACAGTACCTTCAGCATTGCAGGCATCATGAGCAATGTTTTCTCGGTGCAGCAAACGGTCATTTCCCGCAAGCACAATTTGATTATTTAATTTGGCTCGGATGCCGTGTCCCGCTATTTCTTCGTAATCTTTCACATCCGATGAATCAATTTTTCCGCCGTAAGCTTCCAGAATAGATTTGGCAACTGGATGATTTGATTGAGATTCTACTTTAGCCGCTATCTCCATTAACTCAGATTGTGAAAAACCATTATGATGCACAATTTGTGCCACTTTAAAAACTCCTTTTGTCAGAGTTCCTGTTTTGTCCAAAACAACTGTCTTGACTGCTGTCAGGGTATCTAAAAAAGTTGCTCCTTTAACCAAAATACCGCGCTTTGCTGCACCGCCAATTCCCCCAAAGTATCCGAGAGGAATGCTAATCACCAATCCGCAAGGGCAGGAAATAACTAACAACACTAGGGCGCGGTAAACCCATAAAAAGCGATCGGCATTAGTTGCTCCTGAAATGAACAAAGGCGGAATTAAAGCCACTGCTAGCGATGCAAATACTACAAACGGCGTGTAGTAACTGGCAAATTTGGTGATAAATTTCTCAGTTTCAGCTTTTTTGCTTCTGGCATTTTCTACTAATTCCAGAATTCTGGAGATTGAAGATTCGCCGAAGAGTTTGGTAACTTTGACGGTGAGAACTCCTGTCTGGTTAATTGTTCCTGCTAAAACTGTTTCTCCAACTTTCACTGTTCGAGGTACTGATTCTCCAGTTAGTGCAGATGTGTCAATCTGAGAGTTGCCGTCGATAATTTCACCGTCTAAGGGAATTTTTTCTCCCGGTTTGACAAGGATGATATCGCCGACGGCTACGGTTTCTGGCGGAACTTTTTTGATGTCGCCATTTGCCTTGAGGTTGGCGCTGTCTGGGCGAATTTCTAAAAGCGATCGAATTGATTGACGCGATCGCCCAACGGCAAATTCTTGAAAAAGTTCTCCGATTTTGAAAAACAACATCACCCCGACTGCTTCCGGGAGTTTGTGAATAGCGACAGCGCC
>NZ_JAUBQE010000128.1:0-3202 GCF_036701115.1 Microcoleus sp. Pol1C5
AGTAAAGGTACAGAGCCAGTGGAGTTGCTCGCACTCACGGCTTGTCAAACGGGTATAGGAGATGACCGTGCGACACTGGGTATGGCTGGCATTACGGTGCAAGCAGGCGTCAGAAGTGCTTTGGCTTCTCTTTGGTATGTTGATGATGCTTTTACACAAGAATTAGTCGCTAAGTTTTACGAGAACTTGGGCTTGCAAATGAGCAAAGCAGAAGCCCTAAAGGAAGCACAGAAGGCGCTGGTCGATCGAAACAAGAATATACACCCCGCTAAATGGGCCTCCTTTATCCTTATCGGTAACTGGCTGTAGAATAGAGCGGAATAAGGTTGGTTGTTGTTGTAATTGTCAGCAACAAAAAGCGGCTCGATCTAATATTATCTCTTTTTTGTCACTTCGGGCGAGAGTATAGCGGTAGGGTGCGTCGCTCATTGATAGTCGTAAATAATCAGAATTCTGGCGGCGACGCACCCTACTTTAATTAGAATAGGAGTAGGATAATAATTTCGGCGTTGCTGAATACAAGTATGAATTCAAGTTTTCGGAATGGCTATAAGCCAAGTAAAGTGAGTTTTGTAACATCAAGCGAAAAGTTTATTCATACGCCAGAATCAGCAATGCCTTACCTGTTTATCTTGCCCACTTTTTTTGGGCGCACGATCACATAACCAGGCTGTGCAACCTTTCTGCACTTATCCAGCAAGCCCTAAATACCTAACACGCCACACCCGAAGGCTAGAGCAGGATAGGTTCATAACCTGAGCCAGGGCGGAGAACTGCTACAGCTTCATTAAGATGGGGAACTTTTGGGAGTGGGGAACTGTGACGATAACTTCGCCACTAAGGTGTGATTCCTTGTCGAGTGTGATGCGGTAGTCATTCTCAATACTTCCATAACTAATGGCCAACACTTCCCCCTCCTTCCCATGATGCAAGCCATTATCGAGAACCCGTACCCGATCACCAATCTGAAGCTCTTTATGATGACGTTTGATTGCGGGAGTTGAGGGTATTGGCTTTACCACTGCAATCGCCTAATGCCCGAAAAAGGGTCAGGGACTGGTTGTAATACTCTAGCGCTTTCTGCTTTTCTCCTAAATCTGAGTAGACTAAGCCGATGTCGAGGAGGGTGTTGGCTTCCCCACTGCGATCGAGGAAGGTGTTGGCTTTACCACTGCGATCTTTGAGTGTCCGAAAAAGGGTCAGGGACTGGTTCAAATACTCCAGCGCTTTCTGCTTCTCTCCCAAATTTGAGTAGACTCTGCCAATGCTGGTGAGGGTGTTAGCTGTTTCATCCTCATACCTAATTACATCGCCAACTCTCTATACAAACGCAAAGCTTTCGCAATCGATTTGAAAGTCGTGTGGTTTGACTCTGATGAGCGATCAAACTTTGCCGGTGCTGAACAACCATTATTCAAAGCGAGATCCTTAAAATCTCATGTTTTTTCAACCTTCCATCCAGCCTGACTCCCCACTTTGCCAGTTCGGATGAATACAAAAGCGCCCCGCTTGAATCGATCGCCGCTGGGCTTCACTCCGATGAGGGTTCTAACTTCGGCAGTCGATAGAATCCAACCGGAGGCGATCGCCTGTTCCAACGCTGCGTAATGTTGCAGAGGGTCGCGAGTTGCTCCAATGTGCCGAGCGATCGCCTCGATGAGTTCAAGAAAGTTTTCTCTGTCTTGATTTATAGCTGTTGCGGTCGCAGGTTCGATCGCTTCTGTTTTGAAAATTTCGGTGTGGCTACTCTCAAAATCAGATAGGCTGCCGCCAGATTTTAGATGCTGGTTTAACTTGTCCAGTTTGTCCAGTTGGTCACTGGATATTTTGCCTCGGGCAACTGGTTCGATCGATAAAGCTTTTATGCGATCGTACACAGATTGCTTGCTACTTAGATTGTAGCGGTCTTGCAGGCTGGCGATCGGGTAAGTTTCCATGTCCAGTCACTTGTCCAGTTGGTACTGGACAAATTGTAACTCGGATTAGTCCAGTCGCTCACTGGACAAGTGACTGGACTAAAAAAAACCTTTTTTATGGGAGGTAGAAACGCCTTGCGAGACGTTTATAGATTAACAATGGAGTAGCGCCTGCAATTGCTCAGCGTTCAATCCTTGCAAGCTTTCTAGTTTTTCAGCCATAACAGCCAGAAACTTCTCAAATTTTGGGCAAGTTTGGCACAAAGCTAAGTCACCGGGAAGCTGACACGTACAATCCCAGTGTCCCGGAGCATAAAATGATCGTCCACATTTATAACATGAATATCGCTTTTTTCCATTAGCCAAACCCTTGCTTTTAATATGAGCGCTTTGACAGTGAGGACAAACCGAAGCCAATTGAGACGCCGAAGATAGTTGCCAACTGGATAACGCCTCTTGTCTTGCCACTTGAGCACGTAAATCTTTTAATTTTAGTTGAGATTGAGCCTCCGAAAGAAGAGCGTCCAATTCCTCTCGATTTTTATTGTGTAACCCACGTACCTTCTCTTTTAGAGCCGGCAGGAATTCTTGAAAAGAGGGGCAATCTTGGCATTTGGGCAAAGTTCCAGGATTTTGGCAACGACAATCGAATTTCGCTATCTCCGTAAATGAAACGCCACAGCCTCGACAAATATAGCGCCGAGTTCTATTCTCGGTGTATCCTCGCCCAGCCACATGGCGAGAATCACATCGGGGACACTGTAAGCCCTCAGATTGAGCCTTGGGCTGCCAATGAGGGAGAGCCTGCTGCATCGCCACCTCAGAGCGCAGTTTAGTGAGGTTAAATAGGTCTTGGATGTTCATAAACTTGACCGGGGTAATTTAGTTGGATAGTTTTAACTCAATCGATTCAACCACACCAGACCGAACCGTAATGCGCTCCACTAACAGCGGGAAAATTTTGACTTTTTCGTCGTTAGAAAGCGTGTGCCAAATCGCCAAATTATTACCTGCGTGAATAATTTCGGCAGCGGTTTGATTTTCAAAATCCTTAGTTGCAAAAGGATTCAAAAGTTTTTCAATTTCTTGAAGAGTCTTGTCTTTAATCGCCTCAATATCGGGGTCAAAGGTAGAAATTTTTTCTAAGTTTTCCAACTTTTCTTGTAAAGAGCGCAATCGGGGGTTTGGCTCAGGCTCTTTTTTGGGAGGCGGAGTTTCTGGCTCTAATTGAATCGTAGTTGCAGCTTCCAGAAGTTTTTTGATTAATTGTTGCTCAATCACAGATT
>NZ_JAUBQE010000066.1:0-26265 GCF_036701115.1 Microcoleus sp. Pol1C5
TTTGTGCATCTCCAAGAGGTCTTGGAGATGCACAAATACGAGTCATTTTTCCCCATAAAAATCCCTTTCCACCTAGACTGATGGAATGCAGTTCTTCAAATTTCAGAAGAAATTTAGAGAGGGGGGACGGAGATAACCGGGACAGACTTCCTGTTAGATAACCTGCCAGTTATCAGAGAAACTATTGATCTCCAAACAATAGCTTCTCTTTACCCAAAGTCTCATAAGGGTAATTTAGGTGCAACCTTTGTGCAGCTTTTATGTTAATTTTTACTTTTCTTAACAAACCCTTTTTTGGACTGGGATGGGTTTTTCCCTTTGCCTCGCTTGCCTTTGCCACCTACATGAAGAGAACCATCTGGTTCCAACACCATTAATTGTAGATTGGGATTATTACGCGCACTTTTCACAACACGTTTCTTAATTTTTATATAATTGGAGTAAATTAGGCGACGAAATTCGTCGTCCTGTTGGGCAATATCTTCAGCCAAAAATCTTAAGGCTTCTTCTGTAGCATCCCAAGTGGCTATCTTCGTCAAGTCGAACTGAGAGCTGTTAGCAAATTTCCGTTGATGAAGTGTATCAAAGTCTTCTCGAATGCGTTTTGACATCACATCACAAGAGTGTTGTTTTCCCTGTAGTTCGGGTTGTTTGCTAAAAATCCCGTTTTTGAAGAAAGTCTCTTGAAGACGCTCAAAATGGCAGCTCCACCACAGCTCGGTCGCGCTAGTAGCTTTTAGGAAATCTTGCCCATACAACGGAGCTCGCTTCACAATCTCTTGGCAAAGATTTAACAAAGCCCACGATTCCTCAGCGTGAGGTTTAAAGTCAAATTCCCATGAGAAACGCAGTTCTGGAGGGTCAGAGAGGGAGGAATCATAACTCTGCTTCTCAAAATGAACAATCCATTTTTGGATAGCTTTGAATACCTCTCGATAATGATTCAGTAACCTCTGGAAATCCCCTTCTTGATTAGATGCCAAAATCTGGTTTGCTTTCAGAACAGAATCCGGTAATTCTCCGAGGGCTTTAATATAGGTGTCTCGACTGGGTATTTCTGAATTTTGTAGTTCCAATCTCCAGATGCTCGGATTGTAGATCGTAGGTTGCTGCTCTGTAGAGTTTGTTTCTGGCATGGAAATTTGGTAGTAAGTATTAACCAACTTACCTAAATTATAGAAAATTTCGGCGTTGCTTAACCTGGGTAGGAAAAAAATAATTTGAAAATCCAGAAGCTTTGTGCAGACTGGTTTATATGCCTGACATATTTAGCCTTTCCTATCGTAAATCAGCAACGCCAGAAAATGATTATAAAAAATATGAATTTACCTAGGACAATTAGTATATTTATCCTGTGATCATCTGTTGGCTCATTTATTGAATTTGAGCAGAAAACTACTGCAAAAGTGCCTGATAATTGCGTTTATCTGTGTGCATGGATGTAGTCCAAAAAGTAAAATCTAGGACGAAGCCAGAATCTCAGCCAAGTGTAAGCTCCTAGACCTAGTAGTGCTATCACAATTAAGGGTAAACCCACATAAAGTCGCAATTCATCAGGAAAGAGAGCAACAGCGCAAACAGTAATCACAAAGTAGCCTAAAAGCAATGCTTGTAAGCGTTGCACGACCAAAAGTGCTTTTCGACAGCTACTACAATGTTGGGTGTGTTGTTTGTAGCGATCGAGCGTTTGTTGGCGATCGTTATTGATATTTCGTGTCGGTGGAACATTGATTCCCACTTCGCTCCAGGGGAGTTGTCCGTGACAATAGCCGTCAAACCACTTCCTAAACTCAATTACTAAACGGTCTGCACTTGTAGGTAACTGATAGGCAGTTTTCCAGCTTTGGGTAGATTTTGCTTGTTGGAGGAAATACTCTTGCTGCTGTAGAAGAACCATATCTCCCTCAAGAACAAGATTGCGATTAGTGATGTGATCCCACCAACGAGGTTTGAGACGATAGAGGGTTTTGCCAAAGTTACGGGCAAATAGAGCGACAATTCTAGACTTCCCAGGAGACACAGGTATACAGTAGGTAATCAATCCCAACTTTTTGCTGTCATCGCCAAAAGTGAACGCATACTCTAAGCGACAAGGGGGTTCAAAAGTGATTTTTGTTTGAAAAGGCCCAACTATTGCCCCTTCAATCAAATTGGGTGTTGATTGCACGATTTTGAACGCAATCGGTCTTGCTTGTTTGCGATTACCCTGCACGCCGTGATGAGCAAAAGGAACATGACTCGGATCTGCCACATTTTCCACAAGGGTTTCCCAGTCATATTCTAAATCTCGTACAAAAGAAGACCAAACAAAGCCTTGAGTTGCATCTATTTGCGGTGATAGAGGTAAGGGTGTATTTACAGCTTGTTCGCTTGATTTTGCATCTGGCCAAATCCAGAGTAAATCCTGTTGCTGACGAACTGGTAGTGCTACAGCACACAGATTTTCTTTATTCTTGCTTACAAGTTCTGGATTTTCCGCTTGGGGAATATGAGTACAAATTCCCTGCTCATCAAATTGCCAGCCGTGATAGCTACACATTAAATTCCCTGTTTCGTCATCAATGCGCCCCTCACTTAGGGGCGCAAGGCGGTGGGGACATCGATCTAAAAACACTTGGAAAGTTTCAGATGATTTGGGTTTCCAGATAACTAAACGCAGTCCCAAAAGTGTTACTGAAGTTGGTTGCTTGGGATCTAAGTCTTCGAGTGGTATCATAGGATACCAATGCTCAAAAAAATTGAATTCTGGTTTCATTTGACAAAAAATTAGGGTATCGGGGTAAGGAAAGAAAAAGACCTCTAAGTTCCCCTGGGTTAACCTGCGCGCTCCCACAAGAAATGGAGGTGTCCTTATATTTTACCCCTGACCCTCGGCAGCAGCGCCGGCATTCCGCTGCAGATTATTCAAAAAATCAGTGATCACAACAACCTCGAACAATTGCAGCACGAAGAAAGAGGTGAAGTCGGATCAAGTCAAAGGAGCGATCGCGAGTCTTTCCATGCTTTCCTACACCGGAAAAGGCATTTTCCCAGCCTAGAGTTTGTAACCCTTACCACTACGTCAGGAAACGATATCACATATGTGCTAATCTAGTAAATATTAATGTTTAACCTATTTTGTTTTGAGGTAAAGCCTTATGTCGATGACAGAAAAAATTATTCTTAATGAAGAAAAAGATGACTTTGCTATTTTACAATTTAATGAATTTAATGAATTTAATGATATACAACTTGTGACTAAAATAGAGGTTCGTAATACTACTAAACAAATAAAAGATCATAGAGAGCTTTGTACATATCCCATTACTAGGGAGGCAGCTATTAAAAAAGCGAAAGAAATATATGCTGATCCTTTTTGGCTCTAATTTATAAAATAGGAATAATTATTTAAAACTTTCCTTTGAGATACCTAACACGCCACACCCGAAAGCTACATCAGGATACGCTTATATCCTGACGTAACCTCCGCACTTCCACGTTGTAGGCTGGGAAAACTTTTTATTTTGAGCCAATAGTTAGGGTAAATAAATTTTGCTTAGCTAGGACTTACGCATTGACAAAATAGCTCGGTTGTGAAGATCGGGAACAGAGATGAGTTCAGTTCCCAAAACAAATAGAATTGGGTAAAATTGCGTAAGCTATCAGGGGATAAAAAATATTAGAACCAGAACTAAGCCATCTACTGCACTGTGCAACCTGTCCAAGTACACATATTTTCTCTTAGCTGAGTCTAAATATTCAGGTTGCTGTCGGCTCTCCTCCATTTTAGATGAACTATCTCACGATAGCATTAACCGTTTTTTGTTAAGGGAAAGATATGAACCAAAAGATTTATTTAACGAACTCAAACCACATATTGAGTTAATAGGTGGGACATTAAGCGGGGATGACACAGTTATTGAAAAGCCTTATAGTGATCCCAATTTAACTGAATTTATTGGATATTTTTGGTCAGGTAATCAGCATCGTCCGGTTAAAGGAATCAATCTGATTACATTGTATTATACCGAGAGTAACGGTAAGTCTGTACCCGTAAATTATCGGATATATAATAAACAGGAGGAAAAAACCAAAAATGATTATTTTCGGGAAATGATTGCCGAAGTATTAGTGTGGGGATTACAGCCAGAGATAGTGACAGGAGATAGTTGGTATTCTAGTAAAAAAAACTTAAAGTTTTTGAGAAACCAAAAACTAGGTTTTACGATGGGAATAGCGAGAAACCGCCAAGTGGCTATTACTCCCGGAAAATACACGGCTGTGAAAAACATCGAAATTCCCCCAGAAGGGCAAGTCGTTCATCTCAAAAATTTCGGGCAAGTAAAAGTATTTCAGAAGAAGTTCAAAAACGACACAGAGAGATACTATATCATGTTTTTGCCTGAAATCAAGGAGACTGAAGTGATAACTAGAAGTGATTTTATGACCACACATTCGATACATTGGGGAATTGAATGTTACCACAGAGCCATCAAACAACTTTGTGGAATTAAAAGGTTTATGGTGAGAAGTTCTCCGGCTATTCTCACCCATTTCTTCTGTTCAATTCGGGCTTTTGTCCAATTAGAATTGATGAGGGCAGAGGCACTGATTGATAATTGGTATGAAATTCAAAGAAATTTATCTTTAGAAGTAGCCCGTGATTTCATTCTCCATTACCTAAATCAAAAAGTCGGTCTAAATGCTGAATATTAACTAACCGCCAAGTTCCATATTAATATACTCGCAAAAACTCTACATTTAAGGGCTTTTTGCACCTGGAGAGTGGTGGCAAAAACTTTACCCGCCAAAGGAATGCTGTAATTTTAGCACTTCATTCATATTTGGGCTGATTTGTCAATGCGTAAGTCCTATTAGCTTTAAATGACAAAGTTGTCTTACGTGTTTGACAAAATGTCTTACTTGTCGGACAAGTCTGTCCTACTTGTATGGCAACTCTGCTGAATGGTTGGCACGGTCGGAGTGTTGCAGGGTTGGCAGGGTTGACAGGGTTGGAGAGGTGGCAGGCAGTGTCGGTCGGAGTGTCGAGCGGTGGCGGTCTTGCTTTTTTGCTTAAGACTTGCACGTTGCAACCTACAGCTTTTTTAAAAACTGGATGCACTCGGAGAGGTGGCACGGTCAAGCGCGGTCGGAGCAGTGGCACTGCCTGCACAGGTCTTTATGTAAAGAGTTGATGTTTAAGTATTTTTACAGTTGTATCTAACAATACTCCGGACAGTTTTTGAGACCAAGGCTGAAACCCTCATTCTAACGTTAGCATTTGACCTCACTGAGAAGGTTGAAACCCTCATTTTGCCGTTAGTGATTGAAAACTGTCCGGAGTATTGATGAAAGAGATGTAAAGAGTTGATGTTTAAGTATCTTTACGGTAGACACTGAATTGAAAAAGGTTGAAGATGTGAAAAGGACTTGTAAACGAAATTTACGACTTTTTTCTGACTTTTTTCTGATCTTTTCTGACTGCCAAGCTTTATACCAGCCGATTAGGGTATAAGAGCGAGCAAAAATTTAACTAATTACGAGGACAAAGACATGGCTATTTTTAAAGGCACAAGGGGAAATGACTATTACGACCATAAGGGTACAGGGTTTATTAATGCCGAGGGCAAAGAGGGTAATGATACTATCTTTGGCAATACTAAAAATGATATTATTTCTGGAGATAGCGGTAAAGACAAGTTATATGGTTGGACAGGAAATGATGCATTATATGGCGATGAAGGTGACGATTGGATGAGCGGAGGAGATGGTAATGATGTGTTATTTGGGGGGACTAATAACGATACGATTCTAGGAGGAAATGGTAACGATACGATAAACGGTAGTGGTAATATTTCTCTCTATAACAGCAATGAATATGATGTCTTAAATGGAGGAAATGGTAACGATACATTTGTTGTAGGTGGTGAATTAAAAAATTATTATCAAGGAGTTGGTCACGCTATAATACAAGACTACAATAGCGCGAATGACTATATCCAACTTAAAGGAAGTGCGAGTTCTTTTCGTCTTGATAAAACTCGAAATTTGGCGGGAGGTGCTGGCATTGATACACAAATATATAGTGGAAATGACTTGTTAGCAATAGTTCAAGATACCACCAATTTACAGTTAACCAGCCATTACTTTAAATTTGTCTAGCTGTGGGTTGGGTTGTCTAGTGGCAACCCAGCCTCTATTTTCATCCAACACAGGTCGAAATCCTGACGTAGCTGCTACTCAAGGCTTGTTAAAAAGTGAATTTGAACACTTTATGAATTTCGGTATAGCTGAAAATAGGGTTGGTGCAGTTATTGTTGGTTCTAGCGAAGCAGACAAATTTGAACGCAACGCTAGCGCCAACATTTTCAATCCATTCTAGAAACTCTACTTCTTTATATTTTGCCACAATAAATTTTCCAAAAAGTGTTACTGACTATACCAGAATCAGTTTTAATTTATAAGTATTAAAGGGAAAAATGCTTTAAATGTAAGGGTTACAGGGCTTAGGCGGGGAAATTCATATTTCCCCATTTAGAGCTGAAAACTGTTACAGCTCCGTCAGGTTATTCATATATATATTAATTATTGTCAGCTTTGGTAGTTGCTTGATCGCCTCTGGGATAGAGGTAATTTTATTGTTCATAAGGTTAAGTGATGCCAAATTCGACAATTGCCCTAGCGCTTCTGGGATGGAGGTAATCTGATTGTCCCAGAGGCTAAGCGCTTCCAGATTAGAGAGTTGCCCGAGCTCCTCTGGAATCGAGCTAATCTTATTATGACCGAGCTCAAGCACTGTCAGATTGGAGAGTTGCCCGAGCTCCTTCGGAATCGAGGTAATCTGATTGTCCCAGAGGTAAAGCCGTGCCAGATTGGAAAGTTGCCCGAGCTCCTCTGGAATCGAGGTAATCTTATTATTACCGAGCTCAAGCTCTAACAGATTGGAGAGTTGCCCGAACTCCTTCGGAATCGAGGTAATCTTATTATTACCGAGCCAAAGCTCTAACAGATTGGAGAGTTGCCCGAGCGACTCTGGGATGGAGGTAATCTTATTGCCATTGAGGTCAAGGCTTGTCAGATTTGACAGTTGCCTGAGTGCCTCTGGGATGGAAGTAATCTCATTGCAACTGAGGTCAAGGCTTGTCAGATTGGACAGTTGCCCGAGCGACTCTGGGATGGAGGTAATCTTATTGCCAAAGAAGTTAAGCAATGTCAAATTGGACATTTGCCCTAGCGACTCTGGGATGGAAGTAATCTCATTGTAACTGAGGTCAAGGTTTGTCAGATTTGACAGTTGCCCGAGCGCCTCTGGGATAGAGGTAATCTCATTGTCAATAAGCTTAAGTATTTTTAAGTGGGTTAATTGAAGAACATCATCAGGAAACTTAGTTAGCTGATTTCCCACCCTTTTTATTTTCTTCTCATCCCACTTCCCCAACACTAATATTTCAAGATGTGTACACTTGCCAATCTGCTGCGGCAATTCCTCTAAACCCAGCCCCGACAAATCCAGCTCTGTCAATTTTTCTTCGGCTGTTTGGTCAATTCGCCGCATTGCTTCCTCTAGCGTCATATGCTTTGTCTCTCCGTAGTATTTATTTTCACTAAGTTCAAAATATCTCTGGTTTTTATTTCACTCTCTAGCTTTTAGAAGCGGGACACCATTTTCAGACAATGGTGCATCAAGCATTTTGGCAACCAAATCAGCTCCAACAATCTAGCTTTGAAACAGAAGCTAGAGAGTTTATGATCAGAGCCAGATCAAAGTAACAAATCCTAGAGAAAAACAAAGGACATGACTAGAGAGGAAGCAGGGCGACGAATTGGGCGGGTTATCGATGAAAAATTGATGCGATTGGATTTGTCAAGGCTGGCTCTGAATGAATTGCCCTCGGAAATTGTCAAGTGTACCTATCTGACAGAGCTTTACCTCGTTAGAAATTTGATTACCTCCATCCCAGAGGCAATCGGGCAATTGTCGAATCTGAAAAAGCTTAAGCTTAATTACAATAAGATAACCTCCATCCCAGATGCGGTTGGGCAACTGTCGAATCTGACGTGGCTTGACTTCAGTAGCAATGAGATAACCTCCATCCCAGATGCGGTTGGGCAACTGTCGAATCTGACACGGCTTGACCTCAATCACAATCAGATAACCTCCATCCCAGATGCGGTCGGGCAACTGTCGAATCTGACAGACCTTGACCTCAGCAATAATCAGATAACCTCCCTCCCAGAGGCGCTTGGGCAAATGTCGAATCTGACATGGCTTAACCTCAGTCACAATCAGATAAGCTCCCTCCCAGGGACGGTTCGTGATATAGAAAAGCTGGAAATACTCGACTTGCAAGGAAATCCGACCCCAATTCCTCCCGAACTCCTCCCAAACAAAGGATTTTATAAAGAAGGTGATGTGCTGGTGTTGTTTAATCAGGGTACGCAAAGAATTATCAAAAGATTCTTGTGAAAACCCATAAGCTTTGAGAATACTGGTTTATATGACTTGCATATTTAGCCCTTCATACCCTAAATCAGCAACGCCCTTTACCTTTCGCTTCAACTAAAACAGCAGGAGTAAGGAGCGATCGCCAGTCTTTCCATGCTGTCCTACACGGGGAAAGGGTAATTTCCCACTCCCTCCAAAACCTTGTTTTAGGCGGGGATATCATACTATCCCCGCCTAGGACGTGGAACCCTTGTGGTTCAAATGTCTTACATGATAAAAAACAGTAAAACGAAACTGTAAGACACAATTAGTTCCGTGCAGTTAATACCATTTCCATAAACGGATAGGCAGGGAAACTCAATTATCCCCATCTAGGACTTGAAACTGATACGGCTAGGTCAGGGTACAGAATTTTTTAGTTGTCTACATCTCTATCAATCAATTTCTTTTCCCTACCTTGTTCATACGCTTCCCAGCCTTGGTTATAAGCTGTTTTGAGTCTCTCCTCCCATACTTCTTTCTGTTTCTTCCAAACTTCCTTCTGTCTCTCTGATGCTTTCTCCTCTTCCTGTAATACTCTTTTTTTCTCCTCTTCAGATTTATACCAGGGACTATAGAACTCACCCTGATGCTCTTTAACTTTGCTATAAGCCTCTTGAGGGGAATCTTCTTTTTTATTTGGGTCAGCCTGGGTACGAAGACCGCAATCTAGCCATGCGTATGCGTGAGTAAAGGCTTCATTTGCCTCTTCGTAGGGAGGGGTTTTATATAACTCGTCCGAATAATTATCTCTTTGTACTCCCGACACAGCGAAGATCTTTACCGAGTAGTTTGAGGTATTTCCTTCAAGATTAAGCTGATGATTTTTATAACGTCGCTTCCCAAAGTCAGTCATGAGAAATTTCCTTAATATATTTTTCAAGTTCACTCTTTTGTTATAGCAAACCCTGCTGAAGAATTGGGGTATAGGTAAGTAACCCCAACTCAGCACAACAAATGTATGCCATATTTTATGGTACTTCCCAGCTTAAGAGGTATAACCGTTGCAGCTTCATCAGAATAAAGCTATTTCCCCGTCTAGAGCTTGGAAGTGCGGAGGCTACGTCAGAAAACTCAATTTTTCCTATCTCGACACTATAACCGTTTTAGCTGATCATTTTTGCATTTGCTAAGAAAAGTTTCATAATGTTTGCTTAGAGCGCTTTGATTTGGTGCTGCTTTTTTATCCTGGGGCAAAGTCAGTTTCCGAGCAGCCAAATGTTGATAACAGGTGCCGACCAGTTCAGGGGCTATCACCACTTCATTGGTATCTGGTCGAATTGATAATAGATGCAAATCGAACAAAGTGTGTATGTCAGCCCTGAGCGGTAAACCATTGGTTAAATGATTGGTTTGAGTACCTTGATATGGAATTATATGGGCTGCCTCGATAGCTGACTCTACATCACAATCGGTTATTGGGCATCGACCAGCGTAGGCAGTTAACAACTTACGTCGAAATTTAGGCTGTCCCTGTCGCTGCACAATAGAAGCAGTTATTCGTTGTCTAGCGTCTTGAAGAGTTTCAACGTCAAAATATCTCTCAGATTCAATTTTCTGGCGCTCAGCATCTAGCTCAGGTAGGGCTAGATTGCGGGTGTGGAAGTAAAAATCTAGAATTGTTCGCAAATCACCACAACCTTCATCGTTTTGACCCTGCCCCAGAACTTGTGGGGGAATTGGCAGCGGATTACCTCGCAAATCTAGTTTTTCCAAATTTTTCATATTGCGAATCGCCTCCGGAATTTCAGTAATCTGATTATTAGGGAGGCAAAGCTCTTTCAGATTCGACAATTGCCCAATTAATTCTGGAATAGTGGTAATTTGATTGTCGTCAAGAAAAAGCCTGGTCAAACTCGACAATTGCCCAATTAATTCTGGAATAGTGGTAATTTGATTGTCATCAAGAAAAAGCCCTGTCAAACTCGACATTTGTCCAATTGCCTCTGGGATAGAGGTAATCTGATTATTACTCAGGTAAAGCCCTATCAGATTCGACAATTGCCCCAAGGCCTCTGGGAGGAAAGTAATCTTATTGTTACTGAGTGCAAGCTTTGTCAAGTTCGATAGTTGCCCCAACGCATCTGGGATAGAAGTAATTTTATTGTTATAAAGGTAAAGGTGGGTGAGATTCGACAATTGCCCAAGTTCCTCTGGAAAGGAAGTAATCTGATTCCTACTGAGACTAAGCCATGTGAGATTCGACAATTGCCCGAAATCCTTTGGGATGGAGGCAATTTGATTGTTACAGAGGGAAAGCCATGTCAGATTTAACAGTTGCCCGAGTTCCTCTGGGATGGAAGTAATCTGATTGTTACTGAGGTTAAGCTGTGTCAGATTCGACAGTTGCCCGAGTTCCTTTGGGATGGAGGCAATCTGATTTTCATTGAGGTAAAGCCATGTCAGATTTAACAGTTGCCCGAGTTCCTCTGGGATGGAAGTAATCTGATTCCTACTGAGGCTAAGCTGTGTCAGATTCGACAGTTGCCCGAGTTCCTCTGAGATGGAAGTAATCAGATTGTCACTGAGGCTAAGCTGTGTCAGATTCGACAGTTGCCCGAATTCTTTCGGGATGGAGGTTATCAGATTGTTACTGAGGTCAAGCTGTGTCAGATTCGACAGTTGCCCGAGTTCTTTTGGGATGGAGGTTATCCAATTGTCACCGAGGTCAAGCAATGTCAGATGCGTACACTTAACAATCTCCAGTGGCAATTCCTCCAACCCTAACTGGGACAAATCTAGCGTACTTAATTTCTCCTCGGCTGCTTGGTCAATTCGTCGTACTGCTTCTTCTCGGCTCATGTCGTTTACCTCTCAGTAACATTTATTTCATTGTGACGAGAATCTAGCTTGTTGGAAAGCGTTATTTCTCAGCCTAAGCTCTGTAACCCTTGCTGCTACATCAGAAAATTCATATTTTCCCGCCTAAAGCTTCTAACTCCTACGTCTTAGGTAGGAAACTCAATTTTCCCTACCTAAGACGTAGGAGTGCGAAAGCTAGGTCAGAATACAGAGTATGTTAATTTTTATTTGACTCTCTAGCCTTAGAAAAGGGATGCAATTTTCAGGCATTAGATATTATTTTTGGTTGTCTAGTTCTTGTTTAGGAATCGCTGGCAACTATATCATCCATTTTTTCTAAAGCCTTAATAGCAGCTATCAGAGAAGTTTGAGCTTTTAAAGCAGCCCTTGCTACTTTAGTGGGAGTGTAATCATCAGGTTGTGCTGCTTTTGCCAGCCGTGCGTTTATTGCATAGAGAGCAGCAATATCTTTTTTTAGTTGAGAGCTTTGGGCTGTAACAGACTCAGTAGCCTCAATCGCCTTGTCTGTAACCTGTGGCTGTGGAACAGCATTTAATGCCTCGGCAGCCTCCTCAAGCGAATCACGGATTAGGAAATAAGAGTCGAGAAGGGTAAGCAACTTGTCTACTTCATAAGATCCTATGTTTTGAAGGATTTCGGCAGGAATCGGGAGCGGATTTTCCCTCAAGCCTAGTGTTTCTAAGTTTTTCAGGTCACGAAGGGTCTTTGGGACGAAGGTAATCTGATTGTTACTGAGGTGAAGCCATTTTAAATTTAACAGTTGTCCGACCGTCTCCGGGATGCAGGTAATTTTATTGTAATGAAGGTTAAGCGATGTCAGATTTGACAGTTGTCCGAGCGCCTCTGGAATGGAGGTAATCTTATTGCTATTGAGGTCAAGCCCTTCCAGATTGGACAGTTGCCAGACCGCCTCTGGGATGGAGGTAATCTTATTGCCAACAAGGTAAAGATATATCAAATTCGACAGTTGCCCAAGTGCCTCTGGAAGTGAGGTAATTTGATTGCAACTTAAGTCAAGCTCTATCAGATTAGACAGTTGCCCAAGTGCCTCTGGAATTGAGGTAATCTTATTGATAGCGAGATTAAGCGATGTCAAATTCGACAGTTGCCCAAGTGCCTCTGGAATTGAGGTAATTTGATTGTCCCCGAGGTTAAGCGATTTCAAATTCGACAGTTGCTCGATTGCCTCTGGAATAGAAGTAATTCCATTCCTACCGAGCTCAAGCGATGTCAAATTCGACAGTTGCCAGATCACCTCTGGAATTGTGGTAATTTGATTGCCCCTTAAGTCAAGCTGTGTCAGATTAGACAGTTGCCTGATTGCCTCTGGAATAGAAGTAATTCCAGTGCTACGGAGATTAAGCGATGTCAAATTCGACAGTTGCCAGATCACCTCTGGAATTGTGGTAATTTGATTGCCACTTAAGTCAAGCTGTGTCAGATTGGATAGTTGCCTGATTGCCTCTGGAATGGAAGTAATCTGATTTTCACTGAGGCTAAGCTTTGTTAAATTCGACAGGTGTCCAAGTGCGTTTGGGATTTGAGTAATCTTATTGAAACTTAGGTCAAGCTCTGTCAAATACTTACACTTGACAATTTCTGGGGGTAAGCCTTTCAACTTCAGCTTTGACAAATCCAGTTTTATTGATTTTTGCTTAACAACTTGCTCAATTCGCCACTCTGCTTCATATAGCGTCATGTCCTTTGTTTCTGCGTCAGTATTTATTTCAATGTAACAATTAAATTTGGCTTGTTGGGGAAAACGGCAGGAATCAGGATACGACACCAAGAAAGCACATGGATACCATAGTCCGAAAATTAATTGGGCAATAAATCTATTCTAGAAATGCCCAGAGCTATCCTGACTCAGGGTTTGCAATCGCTACAGCTTCATCAGAATATGGTATTTCCCCATCTAGGACTCTAAGAATGTAATGCTAGGTCAGGTTAGAGGCATATCCTGAGCCAGAGCCTAGAACCGCCAAGGCTATTAAATAGCGCCAAGCGCGTGACACACGACTTTAAGTGTCCTCAGCCAGATGGGCAGACGGCTATTTTTCCGATGGTCTTCTAAATTTTTTCACTTCGGCAAAGATTTAACAGCCCGTCAAAAAAATCCTACTAGAGGTTTTTAAGGTGAGGATAAGCTCAACTTCCCCATTCACTCCAAAATTTTGTTCTAGGCGGGGAAACGTCACTTTCCATTTGAGTTATGAATGTAGAACCACATGAAACGCTTGCATTTATTGAACTAATTGTCTACAAAATAAATGGTTTTGCTATATTTTTATTCTTGAATCATTTTCCATTATTTCAATCATTATAAGTCGTACTTTTGAAGAGTCTTCTTCTAGAGATTTATCAATGGTAGCTGCTCTCAAACATTTATCAATTGTACTTAGTTTGTTTATAAATTCTTCAGAATCTTTATCTGGATGGTTGGCTATTATCATAGTAAATTCAATATTGAATTCTAAAATGAGTTTATTTATGTTAGTAATATGTGTA
Organism: Microcoleus sp. Pol1C5; assembly: GCF_036701115.1. NCBI lineage: Bacteria > Bacillati > Cyanobacteriota > Cyanophyceae > Oscillatoriales > Microcoleaceae > Microcoleus > Microcoleus sp. Pol1C5. Next base: position 13,796 of record NZ_JAUBQE010000066.1, read on the forward strand.
TATTTCTTAATAATATCATTAGTTTTACTTACACTGTCAAGCTCTTCTTGTTGAATTTTTATTAAAACCTGAAATGATGTTTTATAAGAATCATAAATTTTTTCTCGATACCATTTTTTTTGCTCGTTTTCTTCTTGCCGAATATGCTGTTTTTCTTCTCGTTCTAGTTGCCAACTACGTTGTTTTTCTTCTCGTTTTAGTTGTGATTTATCATTAACTGAATTTGTCCATAGTGAGAAAATACCTGAAATTACGGCAGCTACGACCCCACTTAAAACAATATACATACCAGGTGACTGAGAAGGCATATTATTTGTATTTTTCTAAAGAACTTACTAATTGTAGCTTTGATTCTAGAGAATAGGGAAGAGGGTGTAAGGCAGTATGCAAAACGTGTAAGACGGTATATGTAAGACAACTTAAGCTAAGGCACAGCAATATTAACCCTAACAATTAGAGCTAATGTAGAGTCTAGGGAGTCAGGTTACTTCCCAAATCGCAGGGCCAGAGATAAACGTTACATTCCGTTACAATTCCAAAAAGGTGTGAGGTTAGGCGGGCATAGAAGTATTTCCCAGCCTAGGACGTGGAACCCTTGCAGCTACATCAGGTTAGTTCAATATCCTGACCCAGGGCTTAAAAGCACTACAGCTAGACAGGGATAACTGCATTAACGCAGATAGATTATTGTGCGGGCTAGTCTGTGAAGGGCTAAGCATCGAGAGGGCTAAGACGACCCCGCGCTTCTAGGAGTCACTTACCTCCAAATACTTCTGCAATTCCCCTAAGTTCCTGTGGCCACTGATTTCTTGGATTACCTGAAGGGGAATGCCCGCATTACTCATCAATATGAGGCTTGTCCGCCTCAAGCTGTAAATGCTAGCACCGATAATATTTGCCTGTTGTAAGGCTTCTAAAAAAATTGCTGATGCCGATCCCCCTTCAATGTGTCCCCGGCCTCGGCGAGCTGGGAACAGGTAGATATTGGTTGGCGGCTGATAGGCAGCTAGTATCAACCTTAGCTCTTCAATTACTGGAATGGTACGGGTTGCGAGTCTGTTCTTGGTGTTGGCCTTGCGGATGACCACCTCTGGCAGAACGGAACCGTTTGGAGCGTAACAGTCGCTCACCTGCAAGATACAAGCTTCATTGATTCGGGCTGCCGTGAAGAGACAGATGCCGAATAGAGCGCGATCGCGGTCTGTCCGCAGGCCCTCGGAAAATAGCAGCCTGATTTCCTCTTGGCTCAGTGATCTAGGGGCATCTATCCTTTTAACAAGGGCTAGTATACCTAATACCAATTCTACGCTTGGCTTAGAGAAGTTTTCAAGCAATTTACCATTACTATCGAATACCTTGGATAACTGCCTGTAAAGAAATTTCGGGAGAACAGTATTGGGATACGGAGAAATAAGTTCACGGAGATCGTCTGACGGAACAAACTGTTTTGCATCGAGTCCAGCTACTACATCGTTGTAATAACAGATGAGAGCATTGGAGACTCTTATTAGTTCATCCGATCCACTGAATTCAATGGATTTTATGATCTTGCGAACTCTTTCCACATCCTCTCGCTGTAGTAAACCAGCGTCGCAAGCACTAGATACCGAAGCCAAGAGGGAGTCTAGACCTATCATCATTTATCCTCGAAAATGGGAGTAGTCGTGAACCACTATAGTGCTTACAAAGCATACAAGGGGGAGCGACCTCCTCTTCAAATACCTTACTACCAAAAGCATCTCGCTCTGCATTTTTGATTTGGGGGGCAATTAGCGCTCAACTTAATATAGTATCCTGACCTAGCGCTTGAAACTTTTACGGCAAGCGAGCAAGGTGGCAGGGTAAGGTTGACTCTGCATAACAGGCTTTATGAATACCTAACCTCCGACACCCGAAGGCTAGGTCAGGTTAGAGTAAATTATTATGAAGCGTAATTAAGGGAATTATCGGCAAAATTATTGATATTTTAGGCTTCCATCTTGGTTATATTCAAGTTCCTGATATTTTCCCCCTAGCCCTAAGTCATGAAGACATCGTTGGTAGTTTTTTGCTCCCATATCGAAAGAGTTAATCCTGTTCAATCTTGCCCATTCAGCTATTTTTAGCTGGTTAGTTACCCCTGAAGCATCGGCTACGGTTTTGGCAATCCAATCAAACATTTTTTTCCTCTAAGCGGTATTTCACTCTACTTCTCTAGATTAGCTATATATTCACTTACAGGCAATCAAACATTTTTGGTTCTTCCGTACCTGTTATGCTCAATTGCCTCGGACAATACCTAGAATCCTTGCGTAGCAATAATTTCAGGTATTACTTCGAGTTAACTTAGGATCTTGAAGCTTAAAATCTCGGTATAGCTGGCTTTGGAGTTATTTTGACTAACCGTTTGGCATAGTAAGCCCGAAAGAGCCACATTTTTTTCCTCTAAGCTGTATCTCACCCCTAACTGGGACGATCGGCGTCGAATCAAAAAAAAACTCTTCTCCTGAGCCAGGGGTTTAAGCCACGGCAAAACATCCCATTTTTTAGTTACTGCTGAGGCATGATCCTTTTTGATTTTCCTTGTCCCGGTTTTTCGCCGCAAGTTTTCCCCGCTCTGGCTCTTCCTCTTTCTTGAGAAAAGAAGCGTCTGATAAAAGAAACTTATTGTCTAAAATTTTTGGCGAGGTGTTTTCAATCCATAAATCCCGCTTATCAATTGCGGCCTGAATGCGCCCCCTCCGCCGCCTAGCGGACACGAGACGATGATCCAGAAGGTAGACATTGCAGTGAGGCTTCCACCACTCCCCAAACATCGAAACCAAGCCATCCTCCACGCATAGTTTGGCGGGCATATTTTTAGGGAGCGGCAGACGTTCCATCACTTGCTTTTTGATGATAGGGGGCAACTCCTGCCGAAAAACTCGCACTGGAGAGGCCACCAGCCTGTAGCTATTTGAAAGGTGGCGACTCACCGTTGCAGGAGATAACCCGCGTGACTGTGCGATCGCCTCAATACTTCCGCCGTAGAAGCGGAAATCCGGCTCAACATAAATGAACCGATCACTTCTACCAAGTACCCGCGCCGGTTGTTCGCAGGTGTGGAGCAGAGTTGTCGGTTCAATTAGCTGCGTCGGTGGCTGAAGGTCTGAACCCTCAGCTTTTATTTGCCGAATCTCTTCTTGCCATTGCTGGTAAAAAGATGCTCGTTGCAAATGCTGTGCTTCCACTTCTGTAGCGGTGATGTGGATGTTAGCCAAGTCGTCAATTTTTACAGCGGCGATCGGGCCGAGCTTGTCTATGTCTGTCAGAGCGATCACTTTTTCCAGACTCGTGTAAAAAACTTTAATCAGATCGCCGTGCTGTAGGTAATTGCGGATTAAACCTGACTTTTTGGCGGCGGCGAGTAACTTTCTGACGTGACCTTTGCTGCGGTTCAAGATTTTACTTGCCCCTGTCAGCGAAAATTTCCCGATTCCCGAACCCTTTGGTTTGCCCCCAGGAGCCGTCCAGCGCGAAATATCGAAGCGACGCGCGAGCAACCAGACACTCATTGGGCGACCGAAATACTTGAACAACCGTACTGGGAACCGCACTAAATCTGGCTCCTCAGAGTTCACATACTCGCTATGCCAATTTTCGCCGACCTCAATCAGCCATTCCGGCGCTGGTAGCGGAGGATTGTTAACCGGATTGTTGAGCCAAATATAAGGTTTGTTTGTCGCCGGGTGGAGGCTTGGCGGCAATACGCTTTGAGTGCCGAGCCAGCGAAACTCCAAACGCTCCTTCTTGCCGTCATCACCGATAATGCCGGTGGGGATGGATCGATTGCGTAATCGATGCCAGCTAGCTTCTGGTACTGAGAACAGACATTGCTTTCTGCCAGCTCGACCACTCGACCACGCGGTTGTCTCTGAGAAAATGGCGAGGCTGTTGGTGCCAGCCAGCTTGGCTAACATCTCGATGGCTGATTCGCCGTCGATGTCGATCGCTAACAGCCCGTTGCCCAGCTTTAGACCGACGCCCGTAGCCTTGCCAGTTTGGAGTTCCGCGAAGATTTCTGGGTGACTATATGATTTGTGAATCCATCGATTTTCATAAGCTCGTTTACCGCAGACAGGTACTAGCGGCCAAGTGTAAGGAATTTCCGGTGAAATGCAATCTTGGCTAAATTGGTCAAGATAATGTAACTTGCTTTGTAAGGTCATACTCGCCCTGGACAGGAGGTATGACCGCTTTTTTGTGGGCGGGTTCTAGATAAGTTTGCGTTGCAACGCTGACACTGATAAACTGAAATTACTTATTAAATAATCTTTGGCCCGCCCGCAAAGCGGCCATTTTTTTTGGCAATTTTAGGGCTAACCAGAAGCTAGCTCTAGTTCTTGAGATCGCTTGCAATCACCGTCGTGATCCCAAACTGATCGCAATATCAAATATATTATGCTCAAGGAATCAACTTGGCAATAGTAAATTTATTAAATCTCTCGACTGCAATAATTCTTTACAAATTTACTATTGTTACTAGCAATAAATGTGTGTACGCGGCGCTATTGTGTCATTTTACCAGCCCTGCTGTCGAGTTTCTCTTTCATCAAATGGAAGGCAAAAGAACAACTAATAGAAACTCATAGAAAGACAAAATGATTCTGTAATTGCGGAGTTAGCCCATGATTCCTCAACTCTCGGCATATCAACCTATTTTAAAAAAACCTATTTTGCGTTGTTTGAGTCGGCAAGCGGACGCAAGCTTTAGTGTGTCCCTATCTGGCTGCTACCTCACAGCTTGTTTTCATATGTCGCAAATACCTACAACCCTATAGGGTTGAAATTCTCGTTTACTCAAAAAATGCGACGCTTAAGCTCTGCCATTTGATGACACTGGATCATAAGTGGTACGGATCAACCCTAGGGTTGAGCATTATAGCCAAGTGGATGAAACCTAAGCTGGATAAAGGTTTGACGCCTTGACTGAAAGAATCAGGGAGTTAATTGATAATCAACGCCTGAAACCCTTGCTCCGTGAAGGCTTGAGGAGTGAAATATTTTGTCGGCCTCTAGAGTTCGGCAGAATACTTTATAGGTGAATTGGAGACGATGAACAACTACCCGTCAATAACGCAGTGATATTCAGCCTCAGCTGCCTTGTACATCGCTCTCATTAGCTCCGTCTGCCAGCCTCATCTATAAGGCTAGAAGTCAATTCGCACTCCAAGACTACGGTCGCTTGTTGGCAGTTCAACGCTTGCTCCGAATCGACAACAGCTCCACAGCGAGCCGCTTCCTTTCCTCTCCCCGGCGGTCATATTTAGCCACAATTGCAGGCGAAGAATGTCCCGCCAGCTCCGCCACAGTCACGATGTCAACTCCAGCATCTAGCAAATCCGAGCAAAAAGTCCGGCGGAAATCGTGAGGAGAAAACGACTCCACCCCCGCCTCTATTGCCCGCTTTTGCAAAATCACTAATACCGCCTGCGGTGTTAGCGGTCTGATATGTATCCGACCCATCTTCCAGGCCGGACACAACAACGCTCCCGCTTCGAGACCCCGAACCACGAGCCAATCTTCCACCACCTTCACAGCATCGCCAGGAAGGTACACCGTGCGGTCTTTGTTCCCCTTACCGCCTCGTACCTTCATAGCACCCGTGCGAGCATTAAAGTCCCTCAATTCCAGCTTCACCACTTCAGCCCGGCGCAAACCCACCCGCAGAATTGCCAGCAGAGCCGCATCGCGAGCGCCTGCCGGAGTCGAGTCATTGTGGCACACCTCAAACAGAGTGGCAATTTCATCAGCGCTCAAGGCCCGCCCCCTGAGTTTGTCAGATGTCCTAATTTTAGGCAAATCGATCGCCTTGGCATAGTCAGTCGCGCTCATCAAATCCAGCCGCAGTGATTCTTTCAACACGCGCTTCAGAGCACACATCATCTTTTTAGCAGTAGCCGGAGAGTGCTGTGCTATCAATGCCCCTTGCACCGCAGCCGTGTGCTGGTAGCGCAGCGTCGCCCAATTCAGCGTCATCGCGTCGCACTGCCCCTCCGTCAGCAAAGACGCGATCGCATCAAGAGACTGCCGCATCGTCGGCTGTGAGCCGGGTGCCAACAGAGAAAGGTACACCGCTACCGGGTGATTCGTCAGCGGCAGAGGCTGTGGCAACAAGAGCGTTAAATCTGAGGTAACAGCGTTCAAAGGACGACCTGTGAAATTGTCAGAACGGTGATTCTAGGAATTCCTCTTAATTGTCGGACAATTAGTGCAATCACAACAAAAAAAGTCTGACTGGCTCCTAGAAATTGCTGCAAGTGCGCGAGCATCAACAGATGCTGCCGTTTCTCCTTCAATTTTTGTTGTTTGTGGAGCTTTTAAAGGAATTAATTAAGAGGGAGTCTAAGTAGGTAGGCAAAATTAAACTCAACTATGTAACTGTATGTAAACAGGGCTGACTTAGCCACGCTTAGGGAATTGGGATACTTTACAATCGTTTACATAATGGCGTTTTACAGCGCTTACTTAACTTAACCCGCCCGAAAAAGAAGTCGAATTTGCTTTCTCTGACCCTGCAACCTTCACCCTGAATAACATTATCCGCCATTCAGCCTTGACCCTATACGATTGAGTTATCTAGGGAGAGCAGGCAGCCGTGCGATCACGGATATGCTAACTGAGGGTGGTGCGATCGCCTCAAGAAAGCCAAGGCATTTGTTGAGCTATCAGCAGGTAGCACGGAGATCGCAGTTAACGGAACGCTATGCCCCAGCGCGACATCGCTTCAGTTGCCTGAAAAGCAAGTTATGGATATTCATCTAAACAGCTAAAGGTATAATACGTTTAACTGTTTAACTGTTTAACTGTTTAACTGTTTAACTGTTTAACCAATTATGGCAAGCTAGCGATTGATCGTTACCCAAAAGAGCAATCGCCCCAGTTGACTTTGGGTCTAACCAGTCAGACAAAAAACCCCAGACTTTACAGCAAACAGCAAATTGCAGGTTTATGAAGTACACCCTAGAAACCCGGTTTCATCAAGAAACGGGTTTTGCCTACCTACTTACCTTACTCGTGCTGTAACTGCCAATCTGTGGCTGACCTCAGACTTGCCATAAACTGTTAAACCTATTAGACGTTTAACGGTTTATGATTTTAACCATTAAGCCTATAAAAGTGTTAAGCTAAACGATGATTAGACCTTAATAGGATTTTATGTTAAAGGTCGCTATTTTCAATTTCAAAGGCGGTACGGGGAAAAGTACCACAGTTTTAAACTTAGGAGCTTGCCTCGCTGCAAGTAAGTGTCGGGTTCTGCTGCTCGACTTGGATGGGCAGCGCACCCTTAGTTTTGGGTTAGGCCAAGACGGTCAGCAGCCGACAGCTTTAGATTGGCTTCAGGGGGATAACGTAGAGCCCTTAAATACAGAGGTAAAAAATCTGTGGCTGATTCCGGGGGATCTGGGACTCTTCCAGTTGCAGTCACCTCATGATTTATTCACCCCAGCCCTCTCTAAGCTGAAGGGGTTTGATGTGTGCCTGATGGACTGTTCGCCAGGGCTTTCCTCTGTTTCGGTACAGGCTTTGTTGGCGTGCGATCGGGTGTTGATTCCGACTCTGTGCGAACCGGCTGCCCTCAAAGGGTTGTCGGAAGCAGTGGAATTAATTCGAGGGGAGCAAACAGGAGTGCCAATTGAGGTGTTACGGACTCGCTATAAGTCGCGCTTGCTGTTGACCCAGGAAGCTGACAGTTTGTTGGTTGAGGCTTCTGTGGAACTGGACTATCGGCTGCTGCATACGGTGATTCCTGACAACATTGCTGTGGCAGAATCCATTGCTCAGCAAAAGCCTGTCACCGTCTATGCTGCCAAGTCCTCCGGTGCTTCATCTTATCGGTTTTTAGCTAAAGAGTGCAAAAAATTGTGGAGGTTGTCGTGAACAAACCCAAGAGTAAGATGGGGGGGATGGGAAAGCTCAGCCAGTTTTCCGGAATTAAGCAGTCACCAGCACCAGTAGATATTGAAGCTGATAGGACACCGACTCTTGACCCTCCGGTTGAAGCTGTGACTCTGGCTAATTCCAAGGAGAAACTGGTTGCGGTCAATTTCAAAATTACTCGCAACCAGCAAGAATGGTTAGCAGATACAGCCAGACTTGTTAGGGACAACAACGTCCAAGCTGTGCCACCAGCAGAACGAGTGTATCCTCAGCATTTGATGGGCGTGGCGATTTCTCTGTTACAACAGGCTGATGTGGACTGGAGCCAAATCAAGAATGTTGAACAGTTACGTAAACAGTTAAACCTATTAGACCTTTAGATTTTTTTAGGGGATCGCAATGGCAGAATGGTTTACCTTTTTTATGAAGGATGAGAAATTAAATTTAGAAACTTTGTTGGCATCTCTGGTAGTTTTGGGGTTGTTAATTAATCTGGCTGTAAGGATTCAGGTATCTGAAACGTAGTCACAGAAGGACTTGTAGAATTAAAGCCTTCGCTAAATCAACAGCTTCATTCTCAATAGGTACGAAAATAAAAGCTTTCATGGTTTCTTAATAAGAATGGATATTTGATGATTATTCAATCAAATGGTTACACCATATAGGTTTTACTGCTTTTCACATGACCTGAATCCTTACAACAGGTTGATGAAGGAGGAGATTCAGGTATTCAGGTATGGATACAGCGATAGAAAACTCAAATGGTTTCAAAGAGTGCGGGTTAGAGAAGGTTGAGAAGTCGGCCACTAAAATTCATCTGATTGATGGAGAGAAAGGTGGGGTTGGCAAGAGCTTATTTGCTAGGGTTTTAATTCAGTATTTCTTGGATAAGAATTTTCCGTTTTTTGCCGTAGATACGGATCGCTCTAATCCTGATGTGTCTCGAATCTATGAGAGTGTATGCCGTGAAGCTCTATTTAGCGAGGATGAGAAGAAGTTTTACGAAGCCGATCGGATTTTTGAATTGGCGTTTGAGAAAAGCGTGATTGTCAATTTACCGGCTCAGGTTTATCCTTTGGTAACTAAGTGGATGGGAAGGAACAATTTAATTGAGTTGGGGAAGCAGTCTCGCATTAGTTTTTGCAAGTGGTTTATTTGCACGGGGGGTTATGATAGCGTGCAACTTTTTTTGAAGTCAGTTAAGCATTTTGATAATAAGATTGCTCACGTTCTTGTCCGCAATTTAGGATTGGAGGATGATTGGAGTTCTGTGGAAGAAATGGAGGAGGTGCAGAATGCGATTAAAAAGTATGAGGTGAAGGTGATTGATTTTCCTAAGTTTTATTCGCGGGGGTAGTGCCCTGAAGGAAAGGATGTAGTAAACTTAAGCTACTATTAGAGAGAAGTGTTTGCCATTTGTGATATGACAGCAGAAATTAATTCTTGCCCCAATTGTGGCTCCGAAGAAGTTAGTCGTAACGGTCAGACTCGGCATGGTAAACAAAACTACAAATGTCGAGAATGTGGTCGTCAATTTGTTCTAAATCCCGCGTGGAAAGCTATTACGAAAGAACAACAGGAGTTAATCCAGCGGATGCTACTTGAACGTATTTCTCAAGCCGGAATTGCTCGGGTATTACAAGTGTCAGAAGATACAGTGCAGCGGTACGTAAATGCCCGAGCTGTTGTTGTTAACAAGCAAGTGTCGCGGAGTACCAAGCCAAAAAAGCGCCTGAATGTTCTGATGGATGAGTTATGGTCGTTTGTTGACAATAAAGGCAATCAGCAGTGGGTTTGGCTGGCATTGGATGCCCAGACTAGGGAAATTGTTGGTGTACATATTGGAGATCGTAGCGCAGTATCAGCTCTTGCCTTATGGAATTCCATGCCACCTGTTTACCGTCAATGTGCTGTAATTTATACTGACCATTGGAGTGCTTATGATTCTGTATTGCCGAGTAAACGTCATTATAGTGTAGACAAAGATAGTGGTTGTACCAGCTATATCGAGCGATTTAACTGCACCCTTCGACAACGAGTATCTCGATTGGTGAGAAAGAGCTTATCCAACTCTTAGAAATTGGAAAATCATATTGCTGCAATTTGGAGTTTTGTACATTATTATAATGCTAGTTTACAACTCTAGATACCTACTTTTTTTTGAATTCGGTTTTGTCTGGGGGGGTGACAAAGAGGTCTACGAGATAGACTGTATAAGGGTTGCAGCCCGCATACCCTGTTGATCAAAGCGGCGTTTAGAAGGAGTTAACTTCATTAACTGTTCCACCTCCAAAGAATATTGTTCTAGATAATTAACCCACTTTTCTCCATCTAATCCAACACCAAATGTACTGCGTCTGCGATATTTTTTCTTGGGTTCTGTGCGACGAGATACATATTCTTGTACCTGCTTTTTCTTCAGTTCATTACCTTGAAATATTGCTGAACAGTACGCCAGTGTCATGAGCAGAATCATGTTAATAAGTCGGTTCCCTTTGAGGCTTGTTCCTTCAAGATCGTAGCCTCCTGTTTTACAGTCTCGGAACATTTCTTCAATTCCCATCCGCTGCTTATAAGCATTGAGCGCTGCTCGCAATGAGCCTAAGTCCGTGAGAATAAACCAGGCTTCTTTAACTTGATATTTCCCATAGTTCCTTTTCCACTTACAAGCAAGCTCAAACCCGGTAGTAGGTAGAGTTTTCCTCACTTTTTTCCCTTGAACATACAAAGAAGTTCCGGGTACTATTCCTAATTCATCCAACCGTTGCCAAACTAAATGTTCTGTTTCGATACAAAGATTCTTTTTCAGTCTTAAGCAAAAAGACACACCCTTTTCCTTAAGCCAGTTTCCCAAATCAACAGAACAAAATTCACGGTCTCCTAAAACGATGACTTTATATTCTGAAAATAATGGTAAAATTTGTTGTAAATTTGCTGTTTGCTCCTCCAAGTTACTGTTTCCTAATTTTGGCAATAATGACCAGTATAATGGAATTGCTCTTTTTTCCCAGATTAGGCTAACCATAAAAAGATTAATGCACCCCCATTGACTGCGGTCAATTGCGATTGATAAACGAGTACCAATGGGGCAATAAGTGGTCAACCAATAAGTAATTAATGGGAACCAAATTAATGAGATAGTTAAATTTGGTAAATCCAGAAATCTTTGTATTTTTCTGCGCCGATTTTCTGTTGTAATTGGATAAGGAAATACCCGTGCCAGTCGTTTTAATCTCACTTGTTTTTCTGATTGCATCACAGATAGCAAAATTGTCATTACAAGAAACTGAGCTGATGTCAGTTGTTTTTTTAAATGAGTCTGGTAAAATGTTGGTATCATTATTTTTTGGATAGGCAAGCGTGTAACAATTATGCTGCCTATCTTTTTTTAGCACACATTGGCTCAATCCTCACCACCTCTGGGTTTCAGGCTGGTTGTCACCCCCCCAGCGGTTTTGTTTTATCATCTTGCTCCTTTCCTTCAGGGCACTACCTTCGCGGGAAAGGAATGCGATAGATGCTCAGGGAATAACGTTTGATTGGGCAAGAAATAGTCAGGAACTGGGTGTGTTGGGCCGGCAGCGGATTAAGTCGTTTATGTTGTCAGCTTATGAGGCGTTTGAAACTACGGGGATGTTGCCGTGAGTTATGGTGCTGGTGATACTAAATCTTTGCTGGATATTGCTTTAGAGGGGCAATCTGAAGAGTATTGGCGCAAGGTTTTGGAGTTGGCTTTTAAGGGGAAAATTGAGCCAACTGACCCGATTTTTTTGATTTTGTTGGCTACGGGACGATTGGAAGTGCTGATTCAAGAGAGTCCGAAACCGGAGGATTTTGAATTAGCGTTCAATCGGTGGGTGGGGCGGATTAATAAGACTTTGGCGAGTTACGAACGGGTGGCGGTTGAGAAGCAAGAGGGGCAAATTGCTGAGGCTGTGAATTCTCTGGTGCGTCAGACGGAATTGAGGAGGGTGGCGACTTCTGTGGGTTCTTTGGTGGTGGCGGCGGGTATTCTGTTGACGACGTTGAGTATCGGTGCTTTGATGGGATGGATGGGTTTACTTTGGTCGCAAGGAGGGTTTGCACCGGGGGAAGCGGTTCATCTGACTCAGGAGCAGGCGGAGGCTTTACGGTGGGTGACTAGCGCTGAGGGGAAGTTTGCTCGGAATTTGATGAAGTGGAATTCGGATAGTCTGACCAATTTAGAATGTAAGAAGGATGTCAAGCGATTGGGTGTAACTTTGGAAGTAGCGGGGCGTGCAGCTATGTCGGGCTTTTTTACTATTTGGGTGGAATCTGTAAAAAAGCGTAAGTTTAGGAATTAAGTTATGAGCATTGATGTACGGGCTGATGAATTGATTGGTAGAGGTGGTTGGGCTGGATCTATCGCTGTCGCTGATGGCTTTGTTTACCTGGCAACTGCGGCAGGGGAGCTCAGAAGAGGTGCAATCTCCTCTGATGTGGGTACTGAATTGATTGGTAGAGGTGGTTGGACTGGATCTATCGCTGTCGCTGATGGCTTTGTTTACCTGGCAACTGCGGCAGGGGAGCTCAGAAGAGGTGCAATCTCC
>NZ_JAUBQE010000066.1:26365-33667 GCF_036701115.1 Microcoleus sp. Pol1C5
TCTGATGTGGGTACTGAATTGATTGGTAGAGGTGGTTGGGCTGGATCTATCGCTGTCGCTGATGGCTTTGTTTATTTTGCAACACCTGATGGGAATCTGTTACGTGGGAGTATAAATCGTTCAGCTACTCCACCTGTTTTTCCTATCAAAGGATCTCAACACGATGATGTCGCAGGGGGGCACATGCAAACAGACTTTTCTCTTGATGCGGGAGGAACCCTAAATGCCGTAACAAGATGGTGGACAAATGTGAAATTAAAAGGATTCACTGGTTCTGTGACTGTGGTGCTAACTGACATCGATAAAAGACCACTTTGGGCTACGGCTCCTCGAACTCACGCTGTTGATGGTGAGTGGATAGGTGACGATGATAGGCACGAAAACTGGAGCGAAACAGTACCTTCAGGTATTATTGACCAAGTTCATGGATATGCAATTCTCCAGCAACACGATCCTAAGTGGTTAAGCCTTGTAGGAGACAGAGGAGAGCAATTTTTGCGCTGGCTGAACTCAGATGATGGTAAGGCAACAATTGAAACAATTGCAACAATTGCAGTCATATTATTGTAGCTCGCAGCCTAACAACCCGACTGGAGCGGACTGTTGCAAGATATTGTGGTGTTGCAAAGGTTGCTTACAGCCGCTCAGCCGGAACTTTACGGAGGGACATCATGCAGGAATCCACCGTTTGTCGTTCGATCTGGAGAGAGGCTGAGAAAAAAAAGACACGGGCGATCGCTATCAATCTCTTGTGTATCTGACTCAGGAGCAAGCGGAGGCTTTGCGGTGGGCGACTAGCGCTGAGGGGAAGTTTGCTTGGAATTTGATGAAGTGGAATTCGGATAGCCTGACTAATTTAGAATGTAAGAAGGATGTCAAGCGTTTGGGGGTGACTCTGGAAGTAGCCGGAAGGCCAGCCAATTCGGGGTTTTTTACTATATGAGTGGAACCTGTGGAAAAGCGCAAATTTAGGGATTAATATAGTTATGTGATTTTGCTCAGAATTTGGACAATTTGGCTAACATCTTGATCAAAAATCTGTAGTTCAACAAGTACAGCGCTAGATTCTATTTTTAGCTGACCGGCTTTTCCTTAATCCTATCTTACAACTGTTGTCTAATTTCTGATTCCATTTACGGCTTTAGCCTATAACCGAGGATAACTTTATTAATTTATGACTCAGATTGAAGAATTAGCAAAAAATATTGTTGAGCTTAGTGAACAAGAACTTATGCTTCGGCTTGGATTGAATGCTCAAGAGTTCCGTAGCGACTTGACTCGAAGTGCTTCGATTGACTCCATTGATCTTCGCAGCACTCCTATTCTAACCAGAGATAATGAAGAAGCTTTTATCTTTGGAGAGCGTTTATTCAAACGGTTGAATGCTAATTCATACGAGCTTCTCTGCAAAGATCCGTTTGATAGCAAAACTCTTGAGCAGTTGAAAAAGGCTCTAGATGAAAACACTGGCATAGCTGCCGGAATGCTAGCACCTATTTTGGTTGCCAATCTAGGACTAGCTCCGGCAATTGCAGCTATTATTGCTGCTTTGATAGTCAAAACTCTTGCCAAATCAGTTGCGGATACAATTTGCGAGGCTTGGGCAGAAGCTTTGAAAGTTCAACAAAATCAAGCTTCTGATCTGCCAACTTAACTAGGCAGCACTTTTACTCGCCCTTCTGCATCAGCATAGAGGGAGTAAGCTAACCAAGTTGAATTGTACGGAGCGGCTTTGCGAATATCTTCTCGTGCCAGCCGAAATGACTCTGCAATGGATTCGTTCTCCTTTAAAAGCTTCGTGTAAAAGGTCTTAGCAAACTGCAAAGCTAATTCATCTGATACTTCCCACATTGCACCAATGAAGGCTCCTACACGAGCCTTCACTAACTTTTCTGCCCAACCGCCCAACCCAGTAAAACTAAATTCTCCTCGCGCTCCATGACAAGAATTTATAAAAATCATAGGTCGAGGTCGTCGTCCTTTAAACTGCACCTTAATGTGAGATGGCCGCAATAATTCTCCATCGCTTAATTCGATTGGTGAATCATTGGGTGAGGCTGCATCGAATTTTCCATGACATGCAAAGTGCAGTAGGGAAAACTCCTCGTTGGTAAAGCAATCTAAAACCTGTGACAGTTTACCAAATGTAGTAAGTGGAGTAATACCTGAACACAAAGTAGAGAGTTGCTCAATAAATAAAAGTTCTTCTTTTGCCCAACGTAAGTTAGTTGGAGTTGGAGCAATCGGGCGCACTTTACCTATAATCATCTCATCAGCCGTTCCACCCATTGAAAGCCAGCGAGAAAGAGCAAACTGCTGACACCAAAAGGGTTCTTGTTCTACGTCGCCATTCTCATTGTTACGGTAAGGCTTAATCATTTCCCAAGGTATCCACGGTTCTTCTGATGTAATTAAGAGAGATTTAACACGAGTCTTGAACTCCCAATACTCCTGTTTTAACGGTTCAGAAATCAGTTGATCCCAGAGAGAATTGCCAATATTAGTTAAATCATCTTCTTTTTCTTTACGTCCTTCTTGTGTTGTTGGCACTGTGTTTGCCATGCTGCTCATCTGTTCGTAGATTACCTGCATCTTTTCTAAAGGTGAGCCTTCTAGAGTTACTTGTCCGGCTTTCGTATAGTTGTAATTTACATCTACCTTGCTCGAATGCAGCCTAAATAGCAGCGTCTTTTTGTCTGAATCGTAGTCTATTAGCAAATCTAAGTCTTGAGGCGGTACAGTTCTTGCGGTCTTAAGTTCAAGAAGTAAAGATTCATCTGACTGCGGTACAGTTACATCAACAAGTTTTTGAGCAATTAAAACATTACGATGTGTGGTGCCAATGCGGCCACGTTTATCCCAGAATTCTACCCTAATTCTTTGTTCCCCAAGTTGACGTGGAATCAGGTTAAATCGCACCTGTGAGTCATCGTCCCGCTTAACTTTAATAACCTGAACATTGCTACTCTCAAGATCAAATTCAGGAGCACTCAAAACTACTTCCACTTCTGGTAATTCTGAGGTACCTGTGTCTGGAATTTCCAGCATAATAGCAGCTTGCAATGTATCATTAATGTTTTCTCTAAGAAGCTCAACAGTTAGACTGAACTTCTGATTAATAATCGCTTTATCTGGACAATCCAAGTTCGGATAGCGTATAAGTGATTGAGGAGTTTGTATGTTTCCAACTTGAACGGTAGTTTCTATGTCAGGTTCTAATAGTTCCTCATCGTATAGTTCCTCATCGTATAGTTCCCAATCTTGAACATTACTGCGTGTTCGCGTTGGAAATAGCTGATCTTCACGCTCTTCTCTCAAAAACTCAACAGCTTTCTGATACGCCCTATCCAATTCGGATTGGCTGCTGGCTTCAATTTTGACTTCTCGACCTTGAACTTTTACGCTTAGTTCAATCCGTTGGGCTTCCCAGCTACGGCCGCTCTCGTTGATAGACTGGGGATAGAAGCGATCGCTCAAATTGCTCAAAAAGCTAAACACAGCCTTGAGATTAGCTGGGTTAACGTTTATTTTCAAGATTCCCAACGAAAAGGTCGGCAAAGATTCCCCGGGTTCCGGCACTTCCTCTACAGGAACTAATTCTGCCCCTTCTACCCCTTCCATTTCTTTTACCTGCTGTAGCAAATTTTCCACTTCTACTTGTAATTCTTCTACAAGAAGATCGGAAGAGTAAAGGGAAATCGTTATTTGAACATTAGACATGATTATTGACTCCTGTTAACTACTTTAACCATCATTTCAGCCGTTAGATTATAAGGTGAGTTGGTGAGCGATTCGGGTAAAACTTCAACACGACATACGCAAGTTTCACAATAGTTAAAGGATTTTTTAGGTACGTTGTTGCGTTAAATCTGGCGCTTTAGCGCAACAACGTACCTTTTTTACTTTCTTCCCGCTAGAAGAATTTGTATTTTCTGCCCCCCAGCTCCCTTCTCCTTTTACTGGTTTCCCCTACTTCCTGGATACATAACCTTAGAGCGGGAAGGGAGTAATGTGCTAGTTGCGTAAGTCCTGTTCAAGAATTTTCTCAACCAAAGCATTACCCAATTCTCTCGGTTCCAGCTTATGCAACCCACCCCCATACACGCGCCCCTCACCCATCAGCACCTCATCAGAAATGCGATCGAGCGCCTGCCACACCTCTTTAAGCAATTCTGGCTTATCTGAAAGCACTTTGGCAAGAGCAGGTTTAGGATACAGCATCAAATAAACATTGGTAGCCGTCGCTTTTGAATGATTTAGGATAAATCGAAAAGGTCTACCTTTACCAGTATCCTGACGACCCATATAGGTGCACAGAAAGGGGGAAGGGGGACGCTTTTCCTGCGAATACCAGGGAGTACGATGCTTACACAGGTAGCGATCGCAAATTCCCTGCCTTACTCCCATCTGCAAATATTCCCAAAGCAACGGATACTTAGCTTTCACCTCCAAAGGGGGCAAATCGCACGATAGTAAGAATAACCGACGATCGAGAATCGGATTTCCCAAGTCATCTGACTGAATTTGATACAGTCTCTTTCATCGGGAGCTAATTCCCTCTATGCGAAGTAGTTCTCGGAACTGATCTAACTGCTCATTACTCATGAAGGCACGCTTTGGCAATATATTAAAAACATGGGGAAATTGATAAAGCATGAAAAGTTTTTTTGTCTCTCTAAATTTGGTATATAATTGCCACTTAATATTCGATTCAACGCTGAAAGTTTTATAAATTATTCCCTCTTCATTAAACTCAAGGGTTGTAGGTTCGCGTAGATTAGGCTGACTTTTCCATAAACGGGCGAGTTGATAACGTTGATTTAGTTTTATTAAAGGAATATAAAAAATGCCTCCAACGAAAAGGCAATAACCAGTCCAGTCAGCAGGATTGATGATAATACATAGGAGCCCTATTAAAAAGAATAAAATACTGAATATCCACAACAAGAAGCTCTGCGATTTCAAATGCCCTTGACTAGCTTCCAGATAATCATTTAGCGTCAGTTGGTACTCAAGTTTCATAGGTTACGTCCCACTACCGTAGAGTTTGTGCCATGTACTTGGTTGTTTTCCTGCCCCGTGTAGTCTGTCGTCCATGCTTAAGAATTCAAGCTACTACTCTATATGAGTAGAGTATTTCTGGGATACTAACAAGTATGCAGTTGTGAGTTTCTCTTCTCCAGCCCTTTTCTGGATAAATACCCAATAACACTTACAAACCATCTAGAGGTCAGGTTAGCTCTTTTCCTTATCGGCGAGTTGCCCAAAAGCAGCTCTCAGCTCCTGTCGGTCGTAATTCATCGTTACGATCACTCAGGTCACTTCCCCCAGCTCTCTCAAGTCGGCCTTTACCTCTGCCCTTATCTGTTCGATCGCACCAGATGCCTTAATGATTTCTATAATACGCTCCTCTAAATTGTCTCACACAAACTGTCTTACTTTTACAGCCCCTAGTAAGACTATAGAGCCATCGGATAGCACCTCAATATTTAGTCGCAAAATATCCATCAAGATTTTAGAACCATTATATCCAGGCGGAGTTTTGGCATCGTAGCGCTCTTTGCCCAGATAGTCGATCGTTTCTAGAATATCGGCGTCACAACGAAAAGTTATAAATTCCTTGTCTGACATAAATCTTGCTTACGTCTTACCGTATCTTACAAAAGCGGAAGACGCAAGTTGCTATTTAGTAAGATATACAAACATAAGTCTTACACTTGTTTAAATCAATCTTACAGTTTCTCATAATTGTAAGACAGTATTGGAGAATAAACGCCCGACGCTGCCTAACAG
This sequence comes from Microcoleus sp. Pol1C5, assembly GCF_036701115.1. Taxonomy (NCBI): domain Bacteria; kingdom Bacillati; phylum Cyanobacteriota; class Cyanophyceae; order Oscillatoriales; family Microcoleaceae; genus Microcoleus; species Microcoleus sp. Pol1C5. The sequence continues at coordinate 32,159 of NZ_JAUBQE010000066.1, forward strand.
ATCCACTCGTGAACAGCCCCACTTTACGCCTCTTTTTTTAGAGTGACCGCTATTGATAAGAAAATTTTTCAATATCACGAACCGAACTGCAACTCTCGCTATAATCGATTGCCCCGGCTCCCCTACCTTCCAGGCAAGAACGCTCCAAATCACGACCTCAAGAGACAATAAACCGACGCTCCCAGTGCAAAAGCATTACAGGACTTACGCCATAACGCTATGTATAGCCTCATTGCGTAAGTCCTGCATATTACTAAAAACTAAACCGAGATGCCATTGCTTCTAATTTAGATCGACTCAAGGAACTTAACTGAGCAGCTCTCTCCTTCACCAAGGAAAAGATTGACTGGTAGTATTTGCAGTCCTGGCATTTTTGACTAACAATTGAGTAACGCCTGTAATTGCTCAGCGTCCAATTTTTCCAAACTCTCAAGTTTTTCAGCCATAACAGCCAGAAACTTCTCAAATTTTGGGCAAGTTGGGCACAAAGCTAAGTCACCGGGAAGCTGACAAGTACAATCCCAGTGTCCCGGAGCATAAAATGACCGTCCACATCCATAACATGAATAACGTTTTTTTCCATTAGCCAAACCCTTGCTTTTAATATGAGAGCTTTGACAGTGAGGACAGACCCAAGCCAATGGAGAGGCCGAAGATAGTTGCCAACTGGATAACGCCTCTTGTCTTGCCACTTGAGCGCGTAAATTTTTTAATTTTAGTTGAGATTGAGCCTCCGAAAAAAGAGCGTCCAATTCCTCTCGGTTTTTATTGTGTAACCTACGTACATTCTTTTTCAGAGTCGGCAGTAATTCTTGAAAAGAGGGGCAATCTTGGCATTTGGGCAAAGTGCCAGGGTTTTGACAACGACAATCAAATTTCGCTATCTCCATAAATGAAACACCACAGCCGCGACAAATATAGCGTCGAGTTTTATTCTCGCTGTATCCTCGCCCAGCCACATGGCGAGAAGCACATCGGGGACACTGTAAACCGTCAGATTGAGCCTTGGGCTGCCAATGAGGGAGAGCTTGTTGCATTGCCACCTCAGAGCGCAGTTTAGTTAGGTTAAATAGGTCTTGGATGTTCATAAACTTGGCCGGGTAATTTAGTTTGATAGTTTTAACTCAATCGATTCAACAACACCAGACCGAACCGTAATGCGCTCCACTAACAGCGGGAAAATTTTGACTTTTTCATCATTAGAAAGCGTGTGCCAAATCGCCAAGTTATTACCTGCGTGAATAATTTCGGCAGCGGTTTGATTCTCAAAATCCTTAGTTGCAAAAGGATTCAAAAGTTTTTCAATTTCTTGAAGAGTCTTGTTTTTAATCGCCTCAATATCGGGGTCAAAGGTAGAAATTTTTTCCAAGTTTTCCAACTTTTCTTGTAAAGAGCACAAGCGGGGGTTCGGCTCAGGCTCTTTTTTGGGAACCGGAGTTTCTGGCTCTAATTGAATCGTAGTTGCAGCTTCCAGAAGTTTTTTGATTAATTGTTGCTCAATCACAGATT
>NZ_JAUBQE010000129.1:0-3158 GCF_036701115.1 Microcoleus sp. Pol1C5
CGTTCGGATATTTTGGGACGGTTGGGGGTTTTAGGCCCTGCTAATTTGTTTTTAATTAATCCAAACGGCATTGTGTTTGGACCATCTGCCAGTTTAGACGTGCAGGGTTCATTTTTGGCAACGACAGCGAATGCCGTCAAGTTAGGGGATACCGGACTATTTAGCGCTTCACAACCGAGTTCGAGTAATTTACTTAGCGTCAGTCCCTCAGCTTTGTGGTTTAATGCCGTTGCTGCTCAACCCATTGTTAATCGATCGCAAGCACCAAGTTTAGATCGGCCTAACTCACGAGGTCTTCCCCCAGGGCTACAGGTGCAACCGGGTCGAACTTTAGCGTTAGTTGGTGGGAATGTATTCCTAGACTCCGGGAGGCTGACAGCAGCCGGAGGACGCATTGAACTCGGCAGTGTGGCCCGAGTGGGAGAAGTAAGTTTGAGTTCTAGTGGGAACAACTTTGTCCTAGGCTATGACTCGATTAATAATTTTGGCAATATTTCATTATCAAACGGGGCATCTGTGAATGCCAGTGGTGAAGGAGGCGGTGACATTCAGATTCGCGGTGGGCAGTTTTCGATGACACAAAGCTCGTATATTTTCGCTAACACCTGGGGGGCACAAAATGGCAAACAGGTACTGGTACGCGCAACAGAGGTTGAGCTGAGGGACGCTTCATACCTGACGGCTGATGTGGGAACCACAGGAACGGGAACTGGAGGAGACATAAGAATTGACACGGGGCGCTTGCTGGTGCGCGATGGGGCACGGGTATCAGCCTCTAGTGACGGTTCAGGCAAGAGCGGCAACTTGCAGATTACGGCAACGGATTCAGTTGAGGTGATTGGTAACTCAGCCAGTGATCAGTTTATCGCTGGCTTGTTTACTGGGGGTAATGGGGGTGGGGATTTGAGGATTGACACGGGGCGTTTGCTAGTGCGCGATGGGGCGCTGGTATCAACCGGTACTTTCGGTTCAGGCAACGGTGGCAACTTGCAGATTAACGCTTCTGATTCGGTTGAGGTGACTGGGAGCTCAGCCGATGGTAACTTCACCAGTGGCTTGTCTACTTCTGGGACTGGGGGTGTAGGGAATTTGAGCATTAACACACGGCGCTTGCTGGTGAGCGATGGGTCATACATATCAACCACTTCTTACGGTTCAGGCAAGGGCGGCAACTTGCAGATTACCGCTGTTGATTCGGTTGAGGCGATTGGAGTATCAACAGGCAATCGTCCCTCTAGCGGTGGCTTGTTTGCTCGGAATAGTAGGGTAGGGAGTGGGGGGGATGCAGGAGATTTGAGCATTAACACACGGCGCTTGCTAGTGCGCGATGGGGCAGAGGTATCAGTCGCTACTTCCGGTTTGGCCAAGGGCGGCAGCTTGGAGATTAGGGCAACAGATTCGGTTGAGGTGATTGGTAACTCAGCCAATGGGTTTATAAGTGGCTTGTCGGCTCAGAGTGAGGGTAACGAGGGTGGGGATGCAGGGAATTTGAGGATTGACACGGGTCGCTTGCTGGTGCGCGATGGGGCACGGGTAACAGCCGCTACTAGAGGTTCAGGCAACGGTGGCAGCTTGCAGATTAAGGCAACAGATTCGGTTGAGGCGATCGGGACCTCAGCCAGTGGTCAGTATCCCAGTGGCTTGTTTACTCAGAGTAACGGGAGTGGGGATGCAGGGATTTTGAGCGTTAACGCGGGTCGCTTGCTGGTCAAGGGTGGGGCAGTGGTATCAGCCGGTACTTTCAGTTCGGGCAACGGCGGCAGCTTGCAGATTACCGCTGTTGATTCGGTTGAGGTGATTGGTACCTCAGCCAGTGGTCAGATTAGGAGTGGCTTGTTTACTGAGAGTAATGGGAGTGGGGATGCAGGGATTTTGAGGATTGACACGGGGCGCTTGCTGGTGCGCGATGGGGCGCAGGTATCAACCGCTACTACAGGTTCAGGCAAGGGCGGCAGGTTGCAGATTACGGCAACAGATTTGATCGAGGTGATGGGTAGCTCAGCCAGTGATCAGTTTGGCAGTGGCTTGTTGGTTTCTAGTCAAGGGAGTGGGGATGCAGGGATTTTGAGGATTGACACGGGGCGCTTGCTGGTGCACGATGGGGCGCAGGTATCAGCCGGTACTTTCAGTTCGGGCAAGGGCGGCAGCTTGCAGATTGCAGCAACAGATTCGGTTGAGGTGATTGGTAGCTCAGCCAGTGGTCAATTTAGCAGTCGCTTGTTTACTGATAGTCAAGGGAGTGGGGATGCAGGGAACTTGAGGATTGACACGGGGCGCTTGCTGGTGCGCGGGGCAGAGGTATCAACCCGTACTAGAGGTTTAGGCAAGGGCGGCAAATTGCAGATTAGGGCAACAGATTCGGTTGAGGTGATGGGTGCTTCAGCCGATAGTCGGGTTGTCAGTGGCTTGTCTGCTTCTAGTTCTGGGAGTGGGGATGCAGGGGACTTAAGGATTGACACGGGGCGCTTGCTGGTGCGCGATGGGGCGGTGATATCCACCACAACTTTCGGTTCGGGCAAGGGTGGCAGCTTGCAGATTATGGCAACGGATTCGGTTGAGTTGAGTGGTACATCAGCCGATGGTCGGTTTTTCAGTGGCTTGTTTACTGATACTCAAGGGAGTGGAAATGCAGGGAACTTGAGGATTGACACGGGGCGCTTGCTGGTGCGCGGGGCAGAGGTATCAACCCGTACTTTCAGCTCAGGCAACAGTGGCAGCTTGCAGATTACGGCAACAGATTCGGTTGAGGTGATTAGTACATCAGCCAATGGTCGGTTTCCCGGTGGCTTGTTTACTGATACTCAAGGGAGTGGGGATGCAGGGAATTTGGGAATTGACACGGGGCGCTTGCTGGTAAGCGATGGGGCACGGGTATCCAGCAGCAGCGCGCGAGAAGGAACAGCAGGCAATATCAACATTACAGCCCGCGATACCCTACAAGCTAACAATGGCACGATCTCAACCAGCTCCGCTCGATCTTCCGGGGGAAGTATCGACATCACAGCTTCTAATATTCGCCTATCGGGCAACAGTGACATCACCAGCAGGGTTAACTCTGGTGTAGGAGGCGGTGGCAACATAGACATAAAAGCTGACTCCATCCTCGCTTTCGACGACAGCGATATCCTCGCTTCTGCCCGTGATGGCAGAGGTGGAAA
>NZ_JAUBQE010000067.1:0-31434 GCF_036701115.1 Microcoleus sp. Pol1C5
TCTGGCTTTAGTAATTGGTTTATAAACTTCTTGTACTAAGGCGGATTTTCCAATGCCAGAGTAACCGGATACTAGCATCATTTCGGTGCGGCCTCTGCTGACTCGCTCAAAGGCTGCTAATAAGGTTTCAACTTCTGCTTCTCTGCCGTAGAGTTTTTGAGGGATTTGAAACTTATCTGTAATATCTTTTTGGGCGATCGCAAAATCTGCAATTCCTCCCGTAGTTTTTAATTGTTCTAGGCATTCTTCTAAGTCAGCTATAATGCCCCAAGGGCTTTGATATCTGGCTTCAGCGGTTTTCGATAATAGCTTCATCACAATATCAGAAACAGCTTGAGGAATTTCTAGATTGATTTGATGGGGCGGTACTGCTTGTTTAGCAATGTGACAGTGGATTAATTCCATTGCATCGCTGTAATCCCATGGCAATTGCCCAGTTAGGAGTTCGTAAAAAGTGACTCCTAATGAGTAAAAATCTGTGCGGTAGTCTATTGCTCGGTTCATTCTGCCTGTTTGTTCCGGCGATATATAGCTAAGAGTGCCTTCTAAAACATTAGGATTTTTTAGGGTAGGATTTTCGCGCTTTAAAACAGTAGAGATGCCAAAATCTATAATTTGAACTCGCCCTGTGGTTGAGTTAATAATAATATTGCTGGGATTGATATCTTTATGAATAATTTTATGTCGATGAATTTCACCTAAAGCCCTAGTTATTTTAATAGCTGTTAATAAAAATTCTTCTAAGGTAAGTTGGTGAGAAGCCAACAATAGCTTTAATGAGTCTCCACCACAATCCTCGAAAATGATAACCAAACTGTTATGGTATCTTTCTAAGCTGTAGGTTTTAGGCACACTTTCTAGATTAAGATTGTGTGTAATTTCGTATTCCTGCTTGTATCTAACTAACGAAGCTGGCATCGGATAATCTTGTTTGAGAAATTTGAGAATTACCGGTTGGTTGTTTTGCTTTCTCGCTCCTCGGTAAACTAAAGAATTATTACTTTCATGGATTTGGTTAATAATGTCGTAGCCCGGTAAGTTAATCATTCTTACAGCCTCTTGTCAGTATTAATACTCAATTATTTTTTTTTAGAAATTGTTAATTAATTAAGTAGATGTATCCTCTAATACATAACAATAGCCTGAGACTTAAGAAAAGCTTAAGGTTTAAAATAAAAGTTATTTTTTGTTAACATTTCTTAAAAATAAGACGGCTAAATATTCCGGTCAGGAGTGCGATCGCTCCACAATTTCCTGCAAAATCCGGCAAAACAGAGTGAAGTGCGATCGCCGCTGAGCTTCCTAGGAGATTTGGGCGCTGCATAATTAGAGTATAAATATGGGAATTATCATGTAATGAAAGCGAGTGCAAATCACTCCATATAGCAATATTTGCAGGAGTAGTAAATTTTTTGCCGCACCCCAACCCTCCCCTTATCAAGAGAGGAGAAAGTAAAAAATTCACAAATGATTTAGGATTGCTATACATTATCTAAAATTTCAGGATATTCTCGTTCCTGCACTATTGATATCATGTCCGAGCAATTAACCAGAATATCCTGGTCGGGGCGAGTTTTTGAGATTGTCAATTATTGGCAGGTATTGTTGCTGAACCAGCCTCTACAAACATCGCGGTCGCTCTACCGAACATGATATGATACATTGATTCAGCAACGCCTATTTTTCCTTCTTCATTCAACATCTCCATTACCAAGGATTGCCAATCATTGTAAAGGCGGCCCAATAATAAGGATGCAAAAGCACTCGATCGCCCCGCGCCGCAATTTCCGGAGGCAAAGTTAGACTCGTAGAAAGCCCATCGACTCGCAGCATCCCGTCTTGAATCCGCACGCGCCCCTGCAGCATCTCCAATTGCGCGCGCCGCAAAGCCTCCGCTTTAATCATCAAATTGCCACCGCGTCTGGGGGTTCGCAACTGGCGGTAAAACTCCGTCATCAGCCCCAAAGTCCCCTCATCGCTGACTTCCCACAAACTCGCCAAAGCCGATTTAGCACCGCTAGCTACCGCCAAACCCGCAAACCCCAACTCCGCCTCTTCGTCGCCCAAAGCGGTACTGCACGCGCTTAAAACTAACAGATTCACCGGCGGTTCATTCCACCGCAACTGCCGCATTTGATCGATACGCAATTTAGTATCCCACAACTGAATGTAAGAATTTTTTGGTTCCCCAGGCTGGAATTCGCTGTGAGTTGCTAAGTGAATGATGCCAAAAGGCCGATTTGCCCGCTGAGCTTGCAAATTTCCGAGAGTAAAATCTTGATTCAAAAATGATTTTCCGCGATCGGGCGGCGCGATCGACTCTAACTCCACCGGTACCGCCGGTAATGGCGCTTTATCTTCAAATACCGATGCCCCCATCGCCAAAATTTCATCATCAGCAATATTGTCGTAGCCGATATCAGTTAAACTCAGACTCGGCATCACGCTAATGCTGTATTTCTCAACTAAAAAGCCTTTGCCGTCGTGAAGGGCCGCAAACGGCACACTCCGCAAACCGGCTGCCGGAATTACAATTAAATTGTCAATTTTTAAAGCTGCCAATTCTGCGGCAACGGGCGCAATTAACCAGCGATAAAGTTTTTGCGCCGTATCCAAATAACTAATGCTGCTTCTTTTGCGGGGATTAGTGATTTCGCTTTGAAAAGCGTCAGCCAATTGCAACACCTGCCAGCGCGTTGTCGCTGGAATTAAAACGCGCCTCGGTTCAGCGTTAGCTGTTACTAACACTAATTCTAAATGCTCCCCGTTAGGAACATCGGAAACTTCTTTGCCATCCGGCTGCAACCTCTGGGTCAACTTATGTTCTAAGGGATGAAGGGGATGAGATGCGAGGTTGGTTCTCACAGGCAATAGATTAGATAAATCCTGACTTGCCACCATTACAGAATCATTTTCTTTGGCGGCGCCTGCATCCGCTCTGCTGACCCAATTCATATAAATAATCGCAGATTTTATCCCGGTAGTTTGTTCATTTTTCCGAAGAGCTTCGTAAATAACCGACATATTACTAATCGGTCTTCTTGCGGGCAAGTCAAGATATTTTTCGTACTCGCGAGTAAAATTTTGTTCAAATTCTAAAACTCCCAAACCTGCCGAATCTAGCCTGCGAAAAGGAGCGAAAATATCCTGGCTAATTGGGGAATGTTTGTATCTACTTGGCGATCGCAATTCTACTTGCACAGATGCAGGAATTGACAGCGCAGAATCAGGATTTACGGGGACTACTGGCACTACAGGCGGTGCGGGAATTGGTGCGGAAATCGGTGCGGGAATTGGTGCAGCAATTGGTTCGGGGGTTGGTGGAGGAGTAGAGGGCGGGCCCGGTGTAATTAGGGAAATCTGATTTGGTAAACTTCCTTGGGTGTAAGTTTGTCCAAAAGAAAAAGTGGGCAAAATGGCGTTTCCCGCGCCAGCATTAATGCTTCCCAGGGTTCCATTATCGATCGCGCCGCCAACTACAAACGGTCGATCGATAGCGCCTCCGTGGCGAATTGCGATCCTCCCCGCTCCTGCACCTCCGGCAGTAGAAATACTGGAAAAATTGCCCGCTATATCGTTGAAAACACTGTTCGAGCGAAACAAACCGAGGGTTGTCACCTCAACGCTGCCGCCAGTGCCACCAGTGCCGCCTTGAGCGTTGATAAAGCCCAACTGAATGTTATCAGTCGCGCTCAGGGAAACGCCCCCGCCGTTGCCGTTTGAAGTGCTGCTGGAGTTGAGATCGAGAGCCGAAATGCCCGATGAAGAGGTGACAGCAATATTTCCGCCGATCGCCCCGGAAGCGTTCAAAGCTCCCGCAGTTAGAGGGCCGGCATTGCTTTGGAGAGCGATCGCGCCTCCAGTTCCCGTTGCCGATGAAGAGTCGATCGCACCTGCTGAAACAGTATTTCCCTCAACCCGAATCCTCCCACCGTTCGAGGTAATATTACCAGTCCGAACCTCGCCGCTTCCTTGCAGGTTCACGCTGCCGCCATCCGTCCTTAAATTACCCTCTAAGAGGACATTTTCTGCCTTGATATCGGCTCCCAAAGCGGCCGTGCTGTCGCCCCCGAAGGTAACAGAATCTCGCGCGTTAACGCTCAAACTGCGCGCTGTAATTGTGGAAGCAGCCGTCACGCTAGCAGCGTCAGCCGAGAGCAGGCCCAACCTCTGAGTTTGACCGACTAGGCCCTCAAAAGTAATGTTGCCGCCAGCCCGCAGCGTCAAATTATTAGCCCGGCCCAGCGTGCTGTCGAGGGTATTGGCAAAAGCGATATTGCCAGTAGTGGCGGCTAGGGTGGCGGTGCGATCGACTGTGACGTTACTATTGAAATTCATATCGCCAGATGTCGCAATATTGCCCGATACCTCGGTACTGCCAGCGTTGACATTCAAACTCGCCAGAGGTGCAGCTTGACCGACTGTACCGCCGAACAGCACTCGCTGAGCGTCAAGTCTCAGGGCGCGAGAGCCGTCTAGGCTACCGGAGAACAGAATGTTGCCGGTAACTTCCGTGCTCAAAGCCACGTCAGCATTGAGGGATGCGTTTCCTGTAAAAGTGAGATCGCCGCCGGATGTCGCAATGTTGGCGTTGAGATCGGTTTTGGGCGCGTCGAGAGTCAAGCTAGCGCTGCCGGTTGTGCTCAGGGGATTGTCGATCGCGATCGAGCTGCCTTGAAGTGTCAGCGGGCTGTTGAAGGTAATGGGTGCGACGATCGCGATCGACGAGCTGCTACCGTTTTCGCGCCCGATCGCGATCGAGCCGAAATCCCCCGCCAAAGCGCCGAGATCCCTTGCCGTCAAGTCCAAAATGCCCAAAATATCGCCGGTGCCACCGATCCGAATTGCTCGGGTGTCGTTGGGTTGCAAGCGAATTGTTCCCCCCACACTGCTTACGGAATTGCTGCCGCCCCTAAAGTTAATGCCGTTAGCAGTGAGAGCGATATTCCCGCCGTTAGCAGTGACTCCGCCCAGAGAGATGCTGCTGGCGAAAAAGTTGATGTTGCCACCTTGAGTCTCGATTAAATCGTTGGGGTCATTGACAAAAAACACTCCGCCCGATCTAAATGTTACGCTGTCTCCCGCGATCGCTTGCAGCGAAAGTTTGTTATCGGGCAAGTCTTGGAGGCTGATGTAGCCTGGGGTTTCTAGAACCACGTTGCTGCCGGCCGCCATCTGTTCCAACTGCACTTCTGAGATCGATGTTTCATTAGGTTCTGGTGACACTTCGAGTCCGCCAGCGGTTGATGGCGCGCTGCTGTCACCGTTACCGCTGACGATCGTAATATTTGCCGGATCTAGCAACAAATTGCCGATCGCACCGTTAGTTGCGCGGGTATCGACCTCTCCTTGGAAAGTTAAAGCATTTTTGCCGGAAACTTCTACTCTTCCGCCGTTACCTGCGGCGATGCCCCCGCGAGCACTAATATTGCCGAAGAAGCGAGTTGTATTGTCTGACCAAATTACCGCAGTGCCGCCATTGCCGCGGTCGATCGCGTTGGCTGCGATCGTAGAATCAGGACTAACATAAGTTACCAGTGCGTTCGGAACTGGTTCCATCCCCCGGAAACCGCCTCCGACGCGCACAGTACCTCCGCCGTTCGTCCCTGAAGCATCGATATTTGCACCGAACAGTCCGACTTTTTCCCCTAAAATATTAACTGTGCCGCCAGCATTCCCAGAAGGAGCAAATACATTTACCGAACCGGAGACGATCGCACTTCCCCCATTTATCCCCACTGTTTGGCCGCCAGTCAGTACCAATTGACCTTGTTCGTTAGTTGTTAAACCTGTGGCTGACGCTACGCCGGGGCCCGTCAGCAACTGAGGCAAAGAAACCGGGGCGATCGCATCTTTTTCCGAATGCAAAGACGGAGTAATTTCTAAACTCAACAAATTGCCAATTTGACTGATACGGACTGCATTTTCTCCCGGAACAGCAGCCACAGTAATTTGACCGTTGGGAGCGGATAATTGGCCTGTATTAATAACTGTGCCACCGACAAAAGTTAAACTTTGTCCGGTGCCAACTGCTAAGTTGCCCGCATTGACAATTGTACCAACTTGTAAGTTATTAAAATTAAGTTGATTGGGATTTCCCAGTAAAGCTTTGTAATCATTAATTCCGCTAGAATTAAACCAGCGATCGCCGAAACCAATACCTGTAGCAGTTGTCGCCAAAAACGACCCCGGCACGTTTAATCTAGCATTTTGACCGAAGACAATTCCCGCCGGATTCATTAAGAATAAATTCGAGTTGCCACCGGTTACAGAAATCAGACCGTTAATGACGGAAACATCACCACCGGAAATCCGCCCTAAAATATTTTGAATATTTGGATTAGTTAAAAAATTAGCTATTTGACCTTGGCTGAGATTAAATTGGCTGAAGCTGTGAAACAGATTTCCCCCGTTTCCAGACAGTTGTCCGCCGCTAATGTCTGTGCGATTTTGCTCCGACTTAACAACAGTATTCGTGCCGTCAGTAGCGGGAACGACAGGTTGCGATCGCACTGCTAGCGGTAGCAGCCCAAAACCTAATGTCAAAATTAGAGCAGAACGAAAATAGGTCATTGGAGGAAGCTATTAGTCATTAGTCATTAGTTCTTAGTCATTAGTCATTAGCCGGAAGGAAGAGGGAATTCAGAAAAGCCAATTCTCCATTACCAATTTTAATCTCTTCTCGTTTTGATTTTTTTTTAGCTGTAATGTTCCGCCAAAGTGCCAATAAACTTAAAAAAGCCGATCGAATACCGCCACGGCCGGGGGTCGATCGCACTCCAAAACCACCCCTTGCCAGAATGTCGGAAATTTAAGGCAAATTTTGTATTGATGTGTAACAAGTGTATTGACAAAATCCCCCCAGACTCCTATGATTGGAGCACGGATGGGGTGAGAAAGTAAAAACCCACACAATAACTGGCTCCTCTAATACAGTTAAAAACAAAATACTGATGCTTTTAGAGATCAACCATGCAAACTCCAGCTTTCCCATTTCTAACTGAACAAATAGTTGAGCAGATATTTTCGTCAGGCGAACTGACTCGCAATGACAGACAGCGAATTCAGTCAATGCTTTTAAATGAGTCGATCGGCGAAAATGAATTGAGCTTAATTGAAAGAGTCATGGAAGGCGTAGTCAAGGGAATACTTGACGTGCTCAATTAGTTGATAACTGGCGTTAACTTATCTAAATGTAGGGTGCGCCGGGCCGCGCACCTTACCCTAATTTTAAATAAAAAAATCGAAAAGCGAAAAGCAAAAATTCTGTCACCGTTCTAAAAATCATCATCAGGGCCGTCATCAGGGCCCTCATCCGATCCCTCCTCCGAGCTCTGATCGCGACGCACAAATTCAGAAGGAGGCCTATCGTTACTCCAGGCCCACCACACGCCATCGCACTGGCAGCGGTAAAATTCTTGCCACTTGCGACGGTTGAACTCGGTATATACTGGCGATCGCCGATTAATCCAGACCTCAGCGGCATCCGTACAGCTAGCGCCGCACTTGGGGCAGCAAAACTCATTAGCGTGAACCGCCGTCGCAGTCCATTCAGGAGGATGTGGAGCAAAAGCTTCCATGTGTTAGAGTTTCTATCTAAACTGCTGGTAATTACGGCAAATCAAGGGTTGCTAAAGATCCGCAGACTTCGGAATGACCTAAGCAATGACATAAGTACGCTGTTGAGTGCGTAATTCATCTGCCCGTTATTTTTTTTAGTATTTGCCGTCAGATGAATAGTATAACTGATGTGGTGCAAACCGTCGATCGGCATTCTTAAGTATTTCAAGGACTAGGCTTATGTCAATCTACAATCTTATCTCGTTTCTGGGAATTTTTGGCTTATGTGCGATCGCCTGGATTTTTTCAGAAAACCGACAGTCCAAGTATATTCCCTGGCGCGTCATCACCTGGGGCATTGGACTGCAATTAGTCTTAGGATTTTTAGTATTCCTGTTCCCCCCAACTCGCATCGCCCTAGAGTGGTTTACTGGCTTACTCGATGGAGTATTCACCGCTGCTGACGCTGGAGCGAGATTTGTATTCGGGAGCAATGTTGTACCTATACCGGGTAAAGATCCGGCAGTTAATTTAGGATATATTTTTGCCTTTCGAGCTTTACCGACGGTCATATTTTTTTCTGGCCTCATGGCCTTGCTATACAACATCGGCGTGATTCAAATTATCACCGAACTTTTTGCCAAAATCTTTTATACGACAATGCGGTTGAGCGGCGCAGAAGCCCTCAGCGGCGCTGCTAATATCTTCGTAGGAATTGAAGCGGCAATTGTCGTCAAGCCTTATTTGCCGAAAATGACTCGTTCGGAACTTTGTGCAATCCTCTCTTGCTGTTTTGGGACGGCAGCTTCTTCAACTTTAGCAATTTACGTTAGTTTTCTCAAGCCAGTTTTTCCCAATATTTTAGGACACTTAGTTTCAGCTTCAATTATCGCCATTCCCGCTTGTTTTGTTCTCTCCAAAATCTTAGTACCCGAAACAGGCGTGCCGCTGACAATGGGCGGCATTCCCAAGGAAGAACGGAAGCCTAAAGGCCGCGAGTTTGTGGGCGAAGAAATTTCCGAAATGGAAGGCGAAGCGATTCCACAAGAGACTGTTGGGGGAGAACCCATCGAACGAGTCAGCCCTCTCGATGCAGCGATAATTGGTGCATTGGACGGTGTAAAAATGGCAGTGGCAATTGCCGCTGTTTTGATTTTAATCTTAGGCTTAGTTTCCTTAATCAATCAATTCTTTGGTTGGCTGGCAATTTTGCCCGGCCCAATTGGTGGCTTTTTCAAAGTTGTCACCTTAGCCAACATTATGGGATTTTTATTTTATCCCCTGACGCTATTAACAGGAGTCTCCATTGACGACTCTTGGCAAGCATCAGTAATCATTGGTCGTCGGCTATTAGAAACAGCCATTCCGCCCTATCAAAGTTTAGCAGAAGCGGGCGCAAAAGGACTGGTGAGCCCTCGTACAGTTTTAATTGTCAGTTACGCCCTTTCCGGCTTCGCCCACTTAGCCTCCGTCGGCATATTTGTCGGCGGTACGATCGCCCTAATTCCATCCCGCCGCAAAGACATTTCCGAGCTCGGTTGGAAAGCATTATTTGTCGGCACCTTAGCGACAATGATGATCGCTTGCATCGCCGGCACCTTTGACACCGGAGACGCCAGCATTTTAGGCGCTAAGACAGCCCCTGCTGCCCCGTTAACAGCCCCTGCATCTCCAAAATCATCAGCGTCCCCAACCGCGAATTCAAAGCCGTCAGTTGCCCCAGCAATTGCCAGTCCGAAGCCGTCGCCCAATACCGAAAAAGCAGCTCCCACAACTCAAGAATCTCCTTCTTCCGCATCCAAGAAAAACCCTTAATATCTTCTATTGACTTGTAGGGGCGCGTTTTACAAACAATATTGAACTACCGTCAAAAATCTACAGAAACCCGCCCCCACACAACCAATAAGCTATATCAACTTTGATTTCGATCGCATCAGCTATTGGGTGGGGCGGGTTTAGGAGATTGTAGGTTTTAGGCAATTTTTGTCGGTAAAACCTGCCCGGACAAGCCCCTGATAGATATTATTGTTTTTTCTACAAATGTAATTACTAATTACTAATTACCAAAAATTATGAATCCAGATCCAGAAATTCGCCGCCTGTTAGACGTGATGCCAGCCTCCGGCCGCATGACGTGTAAAATTATTAATAAGCCCCAACAATCAACGGTAATTGACTGCGATTTTCCTTTGCCTTGGAATCAATCTCGCCCGATTTATATTAATTTTGATTTGTGGCGGCTGCTATCTAAGCCGCAGCGGGATTTACTGCTATTGCGGAATGTAAGTTTTCTGTGCAATTTTAAGTGGTTTAAACCGGATATTTATCAAGGTGCGGCTCTGGCGGGAATTGTCGGGACTGTTGTAGAATTGTTGCAGGGAGATGCGATCGGCACTGCGATCGCGGGCGGTTTGACGGGACTCGCCATGACTCGAATTTGGCGCGACAACCGCAGTTCCCAAGTAGAGTTAGATGCTGACGAGGGGGCGATTAGAGTAGCGGGAAGGCGCGGTTACAACGAAGCGGAAGCGGCCGGACATTTGCTTGGGGCGATCGAGGCTGTGGCGCAAATTGAAGGGCGGAGTTTGGATTTTAATGAGTTGATTCGGTGTCAAAACTTAAAGGCAATATCGGGTATTTCGGCGGTGGGCGTGCCCGATAGTGTTAGGCAAGATTAGAAAATACTATTTCACAAACAATCCTGTGTCCAGCAGCCAAAGGACACAACAGTGTTGTGTCCCTACTATCCAGGCGCTATATCTGCTACTCAACTCTTTCCCTGACAATCCGAATACTCTCCCATGCTGGTATCCGACCCGCTTGTCGCTCATCTAGTAATACCAAGTAAACATAAAGTGGGTAGATTTTATTGAAATTCTCTAGATAATGACGGCTAATAGCTTCACTTTCTTGACCGCTTAACTTAATTATATTGAGCACCGCTTTATTTTTGGATATTGCCTCATAAGCTGCTGACAAGAAATCATAGATAACCATAACAGGAACCAGAGGGAAGTATAAAAGTATGAAGTCACTAGCTTTGCCCGCTTCAATTGCTTTAAATTGACCTTTGAGGTCGCGGTAGAGGTAGCGGTAGAGGTAGCGGTAGAGGTAGCGGTCGAGGTCGCGGATGAGGTCGCGGTAGAGGTCGCGGTAGAGGTCGCGGTTGAGGACGCGATTGAGGTCGCGGTTGAGGACGCGGTTGAGGTCGTGGTTGAGGTCGTGGTTGAGCTCGCCGTTGAGGACGCGGTTGAGGACACGGTTGAGGTCGTGGTTGAGCTCGCCGTTGAGGACGCGGTTAAAGACGCGGTTGAGGTCGTGGTAGAGGTCGCCGTAGAGGTCGTGGTTGAGGACGCGATTGAGGTCGCGGTTGAGGACGCGGTTGAGGTCGAGGTTGAGGTCGCGGTTGAGGACGCGGTTGAGGTCGAGGTTGAGGTCGAGGTTGAGGTCGAGGTTGAGGTCGCGGTTGAGAACCAAAACCTTAGCTAATTTCTGTTGCCAAGTTTGCTGCTGTCCAGTTTCTATTCCTACAATGATTCGCTGTTCTCCATCAAAACACCAGCATCCTACTTGTTTTTCTGTAACTGGATGCTCCTCTACTTCAGCTAGAGTTGGCAGTCTATATTTAAATCCCAATGCAGATTGCTGCTGAGTTAACCATTCACAAAACTCCTCAGCATCACTAGATCGTACTCCAGTAATGGGTTTTTGAGCATCTCCTGGCGGAAATCTGTAACTTTTCCAATGGTCAGGTTGGCGATGTGCACCTGCTTTCAGCTTCTCATCAATAAAAAGCTGATATTCCGCGCAGGTGATGTAACTCATGTCAATTTCGACATTCTCATCAATCCGCAGCAAATTTTGCAGACGCCTGGATAACAAAACATTAGCTGCTAAAATGAATCTTGCTGTCATAGACTTTCCAAATCTTCGTTTAACCTTTGTTCCAGTTGTTGCCCAACATCTGGATTTACACTCAACCCCTCGTCCAAGCAATCATAGGCGAGTGCCATTACCTCAACCGATGGAGATGGCATCGCCAAGACTGTACGAATCAGATTGCTAGCATTACTCTGCGCTGCATAAAGACGGATAGTTTCAGCCCACCAAGATTGGTTAATATTTCCGATTAACTGACTCTCTTGGTTTGATTCCTTAATCTGAACCGCTGCTAAATATTCCTGGAAACTCAAGTGAGCAAATTCATAAACGCCTACTTCTTTTTCCACTAACAACCCACTCACATCCCGAACTTGCTGAATAAATTCCTCTGAATTCGCCCCACTGCCTGCTACATCTGCCAATTTGTCTGTAATCCAATCAATTCCATCGGATAGGTTGAAATCACGAGTTTTCTGCTGCATTAATTCAAATGCCAGCACTTGCAGAACAGATTGCTTTTGCGTCGCTGTTAGCGCCTCCGCAATATTTTTAGCCCTTTGTCGCCTTTCTAGTAAAACCTGGCAAATTTCTTTGTAAAGTTCTACCCGTTTTCCTGGCAAGGCACTACCGCGACGGTGAACTGTGGCAATCATTGTTAGCAGCAAAGGATTCACCGCCATGTCCGCCAGAGGTCTGCTATTCTTTATCCGCTTAATTAAATCATCTGCTTGTTGTTTAGCGTCTGCCCGCACTCCCGCATCATCTTGTCCAGCGTGACTTATCACCTCTGTTTCCAAATACCAGCTATGAATAAACTGTTGCATCTGTTTCAGGCTAAATGGTTGCACTTCTAAGACAGTCACATCTTGTTGCAACCGCGCAGTTTTATAGCCAAAAGGTCGAGAGGTTAAGATAAAAGCCGTGTCCGGGTATGCGTGCATCTGTGCGTCTACCCAACGACTTACTTGCTGGCGCTGAGTTTCATCTGCCACTTCATCTAATCCATCTAACATTACCAAACATTGGTTTTTAAGTAATTTTTCGGCAAACCAGTTAGGCGGTGGATTCTCCAGTTGATATTTTTGCTGCTGCTGCTGTACCTGCTGAGTAATTAACTCTGCCAGAGTGAGTTGATTATTATTCACAATTTCCTGACGCACATATCGGAGATACAACAATATCGGAATCAGTTTCGGCGCTTTCCGATGCACTTTCCGCTGTTGCTTTGTGGCATAAATCTGCGTTAAATATCTCAAAAGGGTAGTTTTCCCGGAACCGGGTGGGCCCAAAACTGCCATGCGCCGAAATGCCGGATTCTTATCTATTGCTGCTAAAAAATTCCAAATTTGTATTTCATTTGAGTTATTTCTTTCATCCTGGAGTGGCTGAATCATTTTGTGGCTTGTATTCGCTGCTTCTGTTGCAGCAATTTTGAGTGGCACAAATACCTTTTGCAAAGGCAGGGTTCGGTCTCTATCCAATCCCTGTGTTTGATAGTCTCGACAGATATAAATCAAACTCTGGTAATATTCCCGCTGAAAAGGTGAGGTTGAATCTTCAATTTTATTCCAAATCCCGTCTGCAAAACTATATGCAAGTTGCTGTCTCTTTGCCCTAAACTTCGGTGTAAGTTGGTTAGTAACTGGGATGAGAAACTTGATGGCATGGATAAACAACATCAAAATTACAGTCACAACCAAAGCCAAAAATGCTGCTGTCGATTCGCCTCTCAGTATGAAATACAACATTACCGCCAGTCCCAAACCGGGCGGCAACCATACCAACCTGTTCTGCCATTGTCTCGGTAAAAGCAGTACAGGCGGGAGCACAGTCCCCAAACCAAACAGAATGAGAGATGTATAAAAAACTGCTGAGTTGAATTCGGCGGCTAGGTGGTTCCCCTTCAAGAGTGCGAAAAGGATGCCACCTCCCACCAGGGGTAAAAAACCAAGAACCCAATTTTGATTTGCAGGCGTTGCACTCGGCTGAGACTGACTGGATATAGCACCGAGGATAAAAAGTGCCAATAGACAGACTACTGTCAGTAAGATTATGATCGGGTCTTCAATTTTTAAGTCCTGTTTACCGGGCAGTTGGTTGATCAGCCAACCCAAGAAACCATTACTGAGTATCAATAGCAATGGTAGCAGCCAATTTTGTATAAATCTGGACATACGCGATCGCATTTAAAAGCCTGTTGTTTCCCAGTTTAGGCGATCGTAGCGAGCGATCGTTAGCAGTAGGTGTTATTTGTGGCTGATATGCGATCTTTGCGAAGTATATTTGTCGATCGCCCGCTGCTTCAGTTAGATTCAGCCTACTCTATAAAAATATCCGCTTTACCAAATTGTATTGACACTCGATATAACTGCATGATTATCAGCTACGGCACGCAGCATTAGAAATCCTGCCTGGGAAAATTCGCCCATTTTCTCAGGAACCATCCACTTAATCAACCGTAACTTCTCGGAGAGAGACAACTGCTTAACAAGACTAAAAACTGCCTTGCAAGTCATGTTTTTTATGTTTAAATTTTTGATTGATGTAACTTTAGCATTTTTGCTAAACGCAAGATCGATCGCACTTTATACTGTTGCGACTGAGGAAAAAAGTGCGGTTCCTGCCGAAAGCGGGGCTAACGCACTTATTTTAATCGAAAGTGCGATCGACCCAGCCATCCCCTAAGACTTACCTATGACCTAGAACAATGATAAACTTGATATTCATACCCATCCACCGCAGGCAACTCGCGCGATTCAACCTGACAGTTTTGTGCTTCTAGATTGACAGGTGTGCGAAAATTAACCAGCCACAAATCAAGCGGACGTTCTAATTGACTGAGTGTTTTGTCAAGTGTCCCTGCCGCTATTTCAGACCCATCCTTTCTCTGATTAGCCAAAAGAAACAGCGGAGAATCAAAAACTTTAACTTCTTCTTTCTTCCTAACATCCGTTACACCCGCTACAAAATCCTTTGCAGAACTTCTTTCCCATTCCCACCCTATCCCCATCAACTCTCCTATTTCTACATGAGTCTTTTGAGTAGTGGCAATTAGCACGGGAACTTTCGATAATTCGCGGATAACCGGAATTAAAAGGTCGGGTTTGTAATATTTGCGGTAGCCGAGATTGGAATTTACTGTGACACCGCTAAAAAAACCCATTACTAAAATTAGCACGACTGCTTTTTTGCCAGCAATTTCAACAGCAGGTAAATTAAACCATTGACTTTTTGTTGTAGGTGTCTTAAAAATAACCGCCAAGGTTGCTCCTAAAAGCAATATTACTCCCGGAAAGTAGACGAAATTGTATCGAGCCCCGCGAGTTAGGTCAATCCCTAGAATATATGCAAAGCTGAAAAATAGGAAAATTGCTCCTAGCACAAATCCGCCGAAAATAACAGTACCTAAACGACTATCGCTTGTTTTTAATGAAGTTTTAAGAGCGCCTCGCAGCAGGGGAAGCACCAATATAAAAAATATTGTCATTGCGATCGCGGATGCAACTACTACTGCCAAATTTTGCGATTCAACGGGCAGCAGAGACATCACAGTGATCCATCCAGCTAAAGCTTGAAAAATCGGATTAATCACATTTAAAAATGTGCGATCGCCGCTGACAATCCAATTAGTTAGTTCGCTGCCGTATTTATTTGACAAAAATACCGGCAGCCAAACTAAACCGCCAGCTAAAGTACCCATCGCTACGGAGAAAAGCCGCCAGAGGATTTGAAATTGCCAAATATTAGGCTGCTGGCTGTTGTCAATTGCCAACTTTCCATTAAACTGCTGCCAGATTACAGCAATTAATGCTATTGCTTCGGCACACAAAGTCAGTGCAAAAAAGTAGTGAACCGCAATTCCTAAACAATTAACCACTACCCAAAGCAGCACAGCCCAAATAGGGAGGGGAGCGCGCTGTTGCAGCTTTTTTGCAGCTAAGGCGAGGCAAAAAAGAGAGGCAATAACTAATAAGATTCCTAAAGTGTAATGGCGAGCTTCTTGAGCGAGATAAATGCCGTAAGGTGAAACTGCCATCATCGCGGCCGCACATTGACCAACTAAACGGGAACTAAAAGCAAATTTGCCTAAAAAGTAGATAGCTGGAACTGAAACTACGCCCAATAATGCAGGAAGAGCTCGCCCAATCCAAACTAAACTATCCTCGGTCGGCCCAAACAGTCGCATCCACCAGTGGGCGAGCATAAAATACACTGGTGGATGATTGCTTTCTAGCAGCAAATGGTTGAGGACATCTGCAATGCCAGCACCGGGATTCAATTGCAGCGGTTGTAATAATCTAGAAAGATCGATCGCGCGATCGAGCGGCACTCCTCGAAAACTGTTGCCCAAACTAAAAACTAGAGTCGAAAACTCGTCCGTCCACAGCGGTTTCGAGTCCAAATTGGCAAATCGCAAAATAAAGGCGATCGCCGTCCACAGCAATAGCAACAACAGTTGTTTGTTCTTTATCATTAATTCAGTCATTCAAAGGCATAGGGAAGAAGAGCAATTAGTCATTAGTCATCAGTCATTTTATCAACGATCAATTACTAATTACCAATTACCGATTACCAATTACCTATCTACTTCCGTTACCCGCCAGCTCAACTTCATATTAATCCAGAAGTTCCACAGAGTCACAGCCGCGATCGCAATTAAATTAGCCAAATATTCATTCATTCCAAAAACATTAAACAGCAAATTAACCAGCAGCACATTCAAAATCAAACCCATCAAGCAAATTGTATTAAATTTTAACAGCCGTTTTAATCGCTGGCGCTTTCCTGGCTGCCGCTTAGAAATATCGCCAAAAGTCCACAAATCATTCCACAAAAAGTTACTGATAATTGCCAATTCAGCAGCAACGATCAGACTGCGAGTCAGCTCCCAATTGAGGATATCCCGCAGCACGTATAAAACCCCCATATTCACAAACACGCCGCTGAAACCCACAATGCCAAACCGCAGAAACTTGCCCATCGGCCAGCGGGCAAACCGCAACCGAAGCAAATGTCGCAAATACTCAATATACTGTTTCCAAGTAACTTTGCTCTCGCCTTCTTGCCGTTCCTGAAACACGTAACCAACTTCTCCAATCCAGCGGATGTCCCCCCTGCCGAGCACTTCAATCAATATTTTGTAACCAGCAGGATTCATGGTTTTGCCCGCTATGCAACTGCGACGCACCATAAAATACCCGCTCATCGGATCGGAAACTCGGCCCACGACTCCCGGCAGGATCACCAACCCCAGAGTCTGAGCGCCCCGCGATAAAAATCGCCTGACAACGCTCCAGTCGCTCACCCCGCCCTCGGCAACGTGACGGCTCGCAGCAGCTAAATCTGCTCCCCGCTGAATTTCTGCTAAAAGCTGCAACAGCGTCTCCGGGGGATGCTGCAAGTCGGCATCGATGACGCCCAAAACCTCGCCCCGAGCTGCCTGCCACCCGCGAATTACTGCTGTGGAAAGTCCCCGCTCCTCTTCCCGGCGCATTACCCGCAATTGCGGATATTCCGGTGTCAGGGACAGGGCAACTTCCCAGGTGCGATCGGGGCTGTCGTCATCGACTACAATTAATTCGTAGTTGCCGGGAATACTGCCATCGAGCAAGTGGCTCAATTTTTCCACAATACTCTTGACATTCTTGCACTCGTTGTAGGTGGGAATGACCAGGGAAAAATAAATTGGCGGTGTGCCTGCGTCTGTAAAATTTGAATTGAAAGTATCTACAGCAGGAATTTCCAAAGGCCCAGACGGCACTGGCAATAGCTGATTTACTTGGTTGATGCCCATCATTTCAGTGTTCATAAAATAAAGGATGGTTTGGTAAGACTTGAGATTTTAGAAAATCGTTCCTCTATAGTTGATTCGTTAAAATATAAAAACGCCTTAATTCTAGGCAGCAATTCTGTAGCTTAGCTAACAAAAAAACTGTGGATGCAATTCTCGATCGAGCTTTACAAGGTTATAACATCTCTGCGGCAGAAGCCTTGGTACTTTTGCAGCAAAGAGATCCAGACGCGCGAGCTTCTATTCAAACAACCGCTGACTTGCTCCGCCGCCGACAATCAGGGGATACTGTCACCTATGTTATCAATCGAAATATTAATTTTACTAACATTTGCGAGCAGCATTGCAGTTTTTGTGCATTCCGCCGCGACGAGGGAGATGAGGGCGCTTTTTGGTTAGACGCAGCTCAAATTCAGGAAAAGGCAACTGATGCAGTGCAGCGGGGTGCGACGGAAATTTGTATGCAGGGTGGCTTAAATCTTCAAGCTAAGCTGAACGGCGCATTTTTACCTTATTATCTGCAATTGGTGAAAACTATTAAGGATAAATTTCCGCAGTTGCACTTGCACGCTTTTTCGCCCCAAGAGATAGAATTTATTGCCAGAGGAGATAGTCTTAGTTTCAGCTATGTAATTTCGGCTTTGCAGGATGCGGGAGTCGGTTCGATGCCGGGAACCGCTGCGGAAGTTCTCGACGATTCTGTGCGACGGGTGATTTGCCCGGAAAAACTAAATTCGGCAGCTTGGCTGGAAATTGTGGGAACTGCTCACAGTCTGGGTTTGCCGACAACGAGTACGATGCTTTGCGGGCATATTGAGACGGCCCAACAGCAGGTTTTGCATTTAGAAAAAGTGCGATCGCTCCAACAAACTGCGATCGACCAAAACTATGGGGCACGCATTACAGAATTTATTTTACTACCATTTGTCGGACAGGAAGCACCGGCACCTTTGCGGAGTCGAGTCGGCCGCGACCAACCAGTTTTAGCAGATACATTGTTACTCACCGCTGTATCGAGAATCTTCTTGGGAAATTTGATTTCCAATCACCAACCGAGTTGGGTAAAATTAGGTTTAGATGGAGCTACAGAAGCGCTGAAATGGGGCTGCAACGACATCGGCGGTACATTGATGGAAGAGCACATTACAACGATGGCCGGTGCGGTTGGCGGCAGTTGTCAATCTGTGGAAGATTTGCAAAATGCGATTCGTTCTTTGGGGCGGGATGATCAGCAAAGAGATACAATTTATCGACCTTTAGGGGTTGACAATTTTGCAGTAAGTGTGTAATTTTTTGGATGCGAAGTGCGAAGTGCGTAACGTCTCCTACGAGTTTAGCCGATCGCACTTTCAAATTCTTCTAGGGCTTGCAAATTTCCCACCTGCCAAGCACGTTCCACTGTAGCAGGAATCAGTTGGGCGATCGCAATTCCCGGAAAATTCGGACTCATATCGGATTCTACATACTCTCCATCTTGCAGCAAATAAATGCGAAGTCTGCCGCTGTCGTAAACCCAGACTTCTGGAACTCCAATAATTTTATAGGCATCGATCGTAGTTTTAGAAGTTACATCCGTCTCAATAGCCAAATCCGGCGGCGGATCGTCCGGTAAAAGTCGGCGGCGGCAAATCATCCGCTGATAATTTAGAATATAAAAGCAAGCATCAGGTTCAACTCCTGCTGCACCTTTCCGTTTGAAAGTAGTAGAACCAAAGGGTTCATATCTTCTGCCCGCTGACTTGAGTAAAATTTTTACAATATCGGAAATTAAATCTTTCGGAATTTCCCGATCTAGTAAGGGAACCATCATTTCTAAGGTACTGTTGCTGTAGGCAATTCTGGTTCTTCATTTTTCCCCTAATTCCTCCAAAATCGACTCTAATTCCAGCCAACTTACATTTGGAATAGTTACGACACTGCCGGGAGCAAGCTCGATCTGGCTAACAGGTTTGAGCACGGGGGTGATAACAATCATAAGCTGAATTAGGAGCTAGTTGTTAAATTTGTGCCAAGGGCAGGCAGGATGCCTACCCCACAAGAGTTTTTGGATATATCTGTTGAGTTTAGCACGGGCAACGAGAAGAGATTCGCGATCGCACTTTTGACTCAATTCTAGAAACATCGATCGCACATTTATGACTTCATTGCAGCCGGATTAATTTGACTAACAGACTCATGATTTCTCCCTGTTCCGGTGTAATAATGATGCGATTGTCGGGAATGGCGATCGGATGAGTCCAACGAACAGCTTCCTCGTAGCGCAATGCGTGCAGTTGGTGGATAGTTCGGCGTACTCCCAGCGGCGAACCGATGATGACGTGACGGACTGCTTCGCGATCAGCCTCAAAGGTTTGGTTGGTTAAAACATTGGGCGATGTTTGGTTCGATGATGAATCTTGCAACATGGCTTTGACTAATAATTTTGGATTGGTTTGATGCTTTGTAACAGTAAAACCGCGTACAATGACAGATTGAAGAAAAGACAGCAATTCCCCTACAGCACAAGTGGCTTAGCTGGTGCTGTCTCGTCTTTATGTGTTTTATTAGCGTAAACCCATTTACGGTTAGCCGTCAAGTGATTTGCGTAAATTAATTTATGGTAAGGATCGAGCTGCTTGTGGAAATGCCGGAAAAATCAGAGCGTTCGCCCCTAATGCGGCTCAGACTTAAGCGATCGCTAACCCAAAAGCAGCTAGCAGACGCACTTGGCGTTACGGAAACAACTGTAAGGAACTGGGAATCGGGGCGCTCGGTACCGAAGCTAACGCCTGTTCAATACAAGAAGTTGCTAGAAATTCTGCAAATTACCTCTGCTGAATTACCAGACCAATTTGGTTTTCCTAGCGATGCTGATGGATAGAAAATGGAATATTATAATTGAGGCGTTTTATTTAAACGAACTCATACAATGTCTTGAAAAAAAAAGGAATATGAGACTTAACATCGCTATGTTGCTCTGAATAAAATCTCCCAATTTCTAACGATAGTTGCTCTCTAAATACCCAATCTTCCCGGCTAAAGTCACCAAATGGCTTAATTTGATGCCAATAATCCTTAGCTTTTTTAATTGTCAGCAAAACTGCGATCGACTGGTTCCTATGCGTTTCATCTACAGGATTGTGAAACCGCTCTTTCCACGAAGCCTGAAAGTTTTTAACTTCGGTACAATCCAATCCCGAACAGTAACTAATGCGATCGAACGCTCTCTGTAGGTTGTTTTGTAAATCCAAGTCGCTACAAATTGCATCAGCCATATCCAGATAAATATTTGCGAGTACCGCAGGATTCCCCTGATAAATCGGCTCGTTACAACAATTGTCAAATATTGGTTGAAGTTCAGGTGTCAGAAAATATGCTTCTTTATGAATCAAACCTGTAATCCATATCCGGTGCTTTGCTGCGTTTTGCTCTTTCACCTCCGATTTTTCGTAAAGATTGCGAAAAATTGCTTCTGTATCTGTAAAAATATAATTGTCGATCCTTTGCAGTTGCAAGTCTAAGTCTATTATTGCAAAAAGTCGCTCGGGATCTAAATATGAATTAGTGGTATCCTTTTCGTGTAATCTTGGAAGGGTAAAGTAGGTGTCTAATACATCTTTGCGATCGCCGCAGTTGAAAAATTCCGGTAAATTCTGTCTCCACCATGTCGGAACGCAAGCCTTATAAAAGTTGGCATCAGGCATTTGTTCCATTGCTTTATAAGCTTGAGGTGACTCTCTACCCTGCGTTTTCCGAATATCACCTTCGCACAATACCACAATTTTGTTTTTAATTCTGCGAGATTGAAGAATTGCCTCGCAATGTTTTTTTAGCTGTTCTGGATTAAGACTCATTTGTAATATTAGATGCTTGTTTGATCAGTTTTGGCTCAATTTCTTTAACATGAGCTGGTGTCAGAGCTTCACACAATGCGTAGGAGTGAGTTGCGAGAATATATTGATTGCTGGGAGCCCACTCTTTGAGGTCTGATATAATTTGATATTGCCAATCTGGATGAAAAGCAATTTCAACTTCATCCATCAAAACAATAGCATCTTCTATGTTGCGAGACTGGAGCCAAGCATAAATGCTGAGTCTTTTTAGTTCGCCGTGACTTAAATCTTCTGGATATAGTTCTATAGTTTCACCATTTTTCTCTAATTTTAAAGTTACTCCTGAAAGGTCTTTGTCAATATTTATTGTTTTACAGCTTAATAAAAATCTTAATTCATTTACTAAGGTTTGATAGCTGTTACCATATTTACCTGTCTCTATAGCTTCTTTAAAATCTTTATCTCTAGCAGCTTTAAAGGCTTCAATGAGTAAATCTACATCCAGAAAGTCATAAGTAAAAAATCCTTTTAATTGAGATTTGGATTTTTTAATTTTATCGAAATAATGCTCATTTGTCTGACTGTGACTTTTAAATAATAGTTCTCTAGCAGATCTATCTAGAAATAGAAAAACTTGTGTGGAGGGAGCTGCTAAAAATATTTTATCTGAAACTATGTTTAAAAAATCGTTGGTTTCTTTCCTATCTATATTATTTAAATGACAGAGTAAAGCTTCATTTTGCTGATCGTTTGATTTTTTTTCACTTGAATAGTTACATATATATGTCATATTTTTTTCTGTTAAATGTTCAATTATCTTTTGCCAAACTTCCTCACAGCTTCCATAGGTATTTTTCAAATTATTTAGATTATTGTCAACTTCTTGTAGTCTGTATTGTATTTCGTCTTGAAAACTTTGAATCTCTTTAATGGATACATTTTTTTTGGAGTTAACAACAGATATTAATGCTGAAACTCTTGAATTTGATAGCGATTGTTGAATCCACCTAAATTCCTTTGTAGCCGTGTCAAACCTTTGTTGATTGTCTTCAATGTTTTTGATTGTATCTAATCGATGGCTACTGAGTGTTAAGCTCTTATTTACTGATTCTAAATCTGCAATTTGCTTTTCCATTTCTTTAAATTGCGTTACAGGATAAAAAGTGATATCTTCTGTATTTTTGATTTTACTATTTAAAGACGCGGACTTTTTTAGAAAAGAATTTTTGCAAACAAAAAAAATAAGTTGAACTGTTTTTTTTCCATTCCAAATATCAATAATTGCTAAATTTGTTTTATCTTCTCCATCAGCCACTTTAAATCCTTGAATCAAGTTTTGTAAAAATGGTTTTTTATCGTCATCCACAGAACAGTGCAGCAATACAAAAATTAACTGCAACAACGTACTTTTACCGCCACCATTTTGACTACCCAGCGGAAAAATCTTAGGAACAAAATCCTTTTCAAAAGTGATGTCAATATCTTTTAAACCGCGAAAATCAGGAACTTGAACTCGTAGCAAGTGCATAATAAACTCCTGGTGTTGGTTTGCATTTTTTTATTGAAACGCTGAGTCCCAATTATTTTAGATTATAACTCACCTATTTTACTATTTTCAGGAACAGGCTTTCCGGCCTGTTCCACAACATATTAAATTAATGCTTTTTCGCTGAATCCGGCAGTCCGCCAGGGGTTAAAACTCCTGTCTCAAAGCTAAAGTCCTCTGAAGAGGACTGAAGAACTCATTAGTCCTCTGAAGAGGACTTTCGCTATTAGCCAGGGAATTCATTCCCTGGCGGGCTGGGGGCCTTTCGGTTTAAGCAGGAGATGAAATTAAACCTTAAACTTCTCCACAATCCGTCTCATCGCTTCCTCCACATTCTCCCGACTATTAAACGCCGAAATGCGGAAATAACCCTCACCCGCCGCACCAAAACCCGAGCCCGGAGTTCCCACCACATTGCAAGTTTCCAGCAACTTCTGAAAGAAATCCCAACTCGACAAACCGTGAGGCGTTTTCACCCACACATAAGGTGCATTTTCGCCACCAAAAACCTCGATTCCCGCCGCTGTCAATTTCTCGCGAATAATCGCAGCATTTTCCATGTAAAAATTGACTAATGCCTGAATCTGTGCCTTGCCAGCCTCAGAATAAACCGCCTCAGCACCGCGCTGCACGATGTAAGAAACTCCGTTAAATTTAGTAGATTGGCGGCGGTTCCACAACTTCCAAATTTCGACATCGGAACCATCTGCTGCTTTTCCAGTCAAAGTCTTCGGTACAACTGTTAGCGCGCAGCGAGTACCCGTAAAACCAGCATTCTTGGAAAAAGAACGAAATTCGATCGCACAATCCCGCGCTCCTTCAATTTCGTAGATAGAATGCGGTAAACTCGGATCGGTAATATACGCTTCGTAAGCCGCATCGAAGAAAATAATTGAACCGTTAGCTTTAGCATAATTTACCCAAGCTTGCAAGTGTTCCTTAGTTGCAGTTGCCCCCGTCGGGTTATTCGGAAAACACAAGTAAATTAAATCGACTTTTTTGTCTGTGGGAATTTGGGCAGTAAAATTGTTTTCCGCTGTAATTGGCAGGTAAACTAAGCCGCCGTATTCGCCATTTTCGTTGGCATCTCCCGTGTGTCCGGCCATCACGTTAGTGTCTACATACACCGGATAAACTGGATCTGTAACTGCGATCGTATTATTGTTGCCAAAAATATCGAGAATATTGCCGCAATCGCACTTAGAACCATCAGAAATAAAGATTTCCGAAGCATCAACATCGCATCCCCGCGACTTGAAATCGTGCTCGGCAATTTTCTCCCGCAGCCACTCATAACCTTGTTCCGGGCCGTATCCTTTAAAGGTATCCCGCGAACCCATATCTTCTACCGCCTTCACCATCGCCTCCCGACAAGCAGCCGGTAGCGGTTCAGTCACGTCGCCAATCCCCAGCCGGATGATGGGCGCTTCGGGATTCGCCTCTGCATAGGCTTTCACCCTGCGCCCAATTTCGGGAAACAGGTAGCCGGCTTTGAGTTTGAGGTAGTTGTCGTTGATAGTTGCCATAGTTCGATCGCTACAAATGTCGTAGAATAGCTTACTCCCAATTGTCTCTCTCAAGCAGCAGCAAGTTCGGCAACCAGCAATGTACGGGATTTAAGGGATGTGACGGATGGATGTTCGGGGAAGAGAAAGATTTTCCCGACTCGGACACTCAAACACTTCGATACTCCGCCATCACAGCCAATCTGCCTAGTTGCTGACCAGCCATTGACCAAAAAATCAAATCACCTTGTATAATCAGAATAGTATGAAGTGCAGAAACAATTATGGACGAGATCGAGTACGCCAAACTCTATCAGGAACTGGCGGCAATTCTGAATGAGTTTAATTTAGGTTGGGTAGTTCAACAAGTAGCAGATACTGTCGAGATAGGCAAAGTAATTGAAGAGCGATCGCTCAAAAGAAAAACACCCCTGCTCAAGATAGAAGATTATACCGCAAAAGAACAACTTTTGCTGTTAATTGATGCTGTCGAGCAAGCGACTGTGAACACTTCCGAAATGGAAGACGAAATTGCTTATTTCTTGAAAGTAGAATCAGAAACCTCTCCCCTCGGCACAAAAATTACCTTTGCCAATTCAGGTGCCGAAACTGCCAAAACAATTGAGTTTACCTCCAGCGTCACAGCCCCCCGCCACAAACAGGCGATCGCCCTCAAGCACTTGCTGGAAAAACTGCCCTCCGGGCCCAGCAACTACGCCATAAATTCCGACATTAAAAGCAAATTAAAAAGCTCGATCGATCCCGATTTTAATACAGCGGCAGAACAAGCCAGAATTTTTGACACTTACCTCTTCACTATTCTGCTAAAAGCAGTTGCTAATGAAGGCGGTACTATTTATTACAACAATGTTTTAGACGACGAAACACCGAAATATTTAACATTTAGAAAAACAGCGGGAAAAATTCACGGAACTGCACATCCATACACTCATGCTGTGGTGGAATTTCCCGACAAACCAGCCCTGGAAGTTCACCTAGGAGTAAAAGTCCAAGGTAGAGCCGGAGTTCTGCACAACTGCAACGTTTTAATTTTGTACCAAAAAGAAGCAAATATCTGCCGCTTGCTCAACCGCGAACCCCGACACTCGCAAGTAATTTTAGCAGTAAAATCGGAACACAGCACCTCGGAACTAAAACTAGAAATGGCCGGTGCTTTTATCGGCTTAGCGTCAGACATTCGCTACGAAGGCGGCAGCTATTTCATTTCTAACAGTTACTCCCCACCCGTCGCAAAACTCCTAACTACCGCTCGCAAAAAATGGGAACTAAACATTTTTCCGAGAGCCACAAACGATGTCCATCGACTGATGTACTCGTTTCAAACTATCTTTAAAGACTTTAAGGCTAGAAACTGATTCGATTAATCAGGACTAAGGCCAACTAGCACAAAAGTCTTGCTAGATTCTTTGTGTTAGGTTTCGTTCCACGAGCCTAACCTACTGTCTGATGCAAGTAAGGACTGTTTTTCTGCTTGTTCCCGGAGGGGTAAATGCGAGTTTCCTAAATTTGCCCGGTTAAATGTATTTGCTAATGTATCTGCTACATGAGTCAAGAAAATAATCTATCATGTTGCGAGCACCCGAACCTTACGAATAATGTTTAAGAAAGATAAATCTTCCCTGCTGTTTACGATCGGAGCCGCCACACTTCTGATCGGTTTAGGCTTTGTCACCTACTACCTCGTCATTTCCCGTGGGCCCGCCAAAGATTTGCCGGCGGGGGCAACGGTTGTCCCCCAAGATACGATGATGGCCCTATCCATCAGCACCGATGAATCGCAGTGGACTAAACTGCGAGAGTTTGGCACGCCGGAGTCAAAAGCTTCGTTTGAGAGGTTTTTAACGGAAATGCGCGATCGCCTTCTCACAAGCAACGGCTACGCCTACCAGCAAGACATTCAACCCTGGGTGGGTAACACTGCAATGGTAGCCTTTCTCCGCAACAAAATAGCTATACCAGCCCCCTCGCCGGCACCCAACACGCCCCCATCTCCCCCAATTCAACAGTCAGTGGCAATTATCTTGCCAATTGCCAACCCGATCAAAGCCAAAGAATTATTAGCAAAACCCAGACCCCTCAGCCAAGGAAAAATAGTTGAGCGTAATTATAAAGGCGTGCAAGTCACAGAAACTCAAGGCGTACCCGATCGCAATTTCTCCGTCGCGGTATTGGGAACCAACTATCTAGCAGTCACCACAGATCCTAGCGCTACAGACAGAATAATCGACACCTACAAAGGCGAACCTTCCCTAGCAAAAACCCCTGGCTATGCAGACGCCATAGACAAAATAAAAAGTCCGGGCGCCTTCGGTCAAATCTACGTCAATATGCCCGTTGCCGCCGCCTATGCCGCCGCTAACTCAGCCCGTGAAATTTCGCCAGAAAGCCTCGAAAAACTGCAACAAAATCAAGGATTTGCCACCACTGCGACGTTGGATGTAGAAGGAATTGCCTTCAAATCAGTCTCTTGGCTAAAACCAGATTCTACCAGAAGGATAGCAGTAGAAAACAATGCTCTAAAAATGGTTAACCGCCTGCCAAGCAATACAATAATGATGGTATCCGGCGGCAACTTGCAGCGTTTGTGGCAAGACTACGTATTGGGAGCCGATACGAACCCGATTTCCCCGATTAATCCCCAAGTTTTACGCACAGGTTTAAAATCGACTACCGGCTTGGATTTAGATAAAGACTTGATGAACTGGATGGCGGGAGAATTTTCTCTATCATTAATACCAGCCCCCGCCCAGAATCCCAAAGACAAATTTGCTGCCGGATTTGTATTTATGGTGGAAACAAACAACCAGGGCGCCGCCAACAAATCCCTCAAACAGCTTGATGAAACGATGAAAACTAAAGGGTTTAGAGTGGAGGAAATTAAAGTCGGCGGCAAACCGGCAATTAAATGGACATCGCCGTTTGGAGGGATTACGGTAACTCGCGGTTGGATGAACGATGTAATGTTTATGACAGTAGGAGCTCCCGTGGTTGATGCGATCGTTCCGGCACCGAAAAGTCCGCTTTTAAGCAGCGAACTGTTCCAGAAAACTGTACGATCGCAACTTCAACCCCACAACGGCAATTTTTTCATCGACACCGAGAGTGCGTTTAACCCGAAAAACCTAGCTTTACCGGAGTTTCCTCCCAGCCAAAAAATGTGGATTGATGCCACGCGGTCGATCGGCGTTACAGCGGCCGTCATTGGCGATCGTACCACCCGTTATGACGCTTTTGTCGGTCTCAAAAAATCCACCCAATCCACTCCTTCTGCAAATCCTTCCGGGAATCTTGCTTCACCGCGCCCTGCTTCACCGCGCCCTGCTTCTCCCAGTGCCTCGCCCACTGTCCAAACTTCACCCAACTAACTCTTAAATCATTCAACAAATCCGCCTGGACACCCCATTAAACAGCAACAGGGCGACAGATTAAAATCGAAAGGCAGCCGCCAGAAGGAACAAGGAAGAAGCAAGGACAGGACTTACGGATACAGACTAAAGAAACCGGGTTTTTTTATCGTTTCTGCAGGCTGCAACGAATTATTTTCGTTAACAAACCCGGTTTCTATGCAGCCCTGCGTCCAGGAATACCAAAGCAACCGAGTTTTTTAAGCCTTGGACTGCAACTAAGTGTTTTCGTAAAAAAACAGGGTTTCTGCGTCCAGGAATAAAGAAGCAATCGACCGTTTCTGACACACCCTACACTTTATGTACCCGTTGCGTCCAGCACTTCTTATTTTTGTCAGAATTTTAAGGGTCGGCAATTGTAGAGCCGGCTTTTTTTGTTCTTTATAAAACGAAAGGAAAAATTTTTTACGTGGATTTTCCCCGGTCAGTTCTGAGCGCAGAAGCCGATTTTTTAAACCAATACGGTTCAGTTAAGGGCTATGCAGTGCTTAAAACAATAAATACAGGAGGATTCATTCACTCTGACGGAAGAAGTGGCAGAGATTTTAGGATGGGTTGATTGACTTTAATCATTATTGTTAAAGTTTGTAACAAAAACTGTTAATTTCAAGAATCTTTACCAATTTTTTACCGTTGCTATCTAGCCTTCAAATATGCAGGTAAGGGAAAAAAAAATTGTATCTGGTGGCGGCGGGTTTAGCTAAAAATCTATGATACAAGCCAGTTATAAGCCAATACGCTTGGTTTAACACTGTTTGTTACTCGGATATCCGCCTCGCATCTCCCTCCCAGGGCGGGAGAGAACACTCTTGTCCCGCCCTTTTTTTAGGGGCGCTCGGGCTTATCTGAACCGTATTGTTTTTTAAACCGCCATACTTCCTTCAAACTCTCACTAATGTAAAAAAAACGGTTTCTAGGGGTCGGAGTGCGTCTAGGAAAGCCAGCTTTTTTATATGTCATCCGGAAGATACAGCTTCTAGGCATTGCGAGTTATATTTAGATTGTGGAGAAGATACGCTCGGGGAATTGCAAATGCAGAGGCAAATTTTACAGGGAAATTTTCCTCAGTGAGTCGGGAAAGTGAGTCTGGAACGCACTTGCAGTCCGAAACCCGCTAGCTTCATAAATATACAGCCTTTAACTCCAATTTTTCAGAGAAATTAGGTTTATTTACCTAATTTCTGTGTATATATTTTACCCATTAAAAACCTATGGAAACCGCCAAAAATATTCAAATAAAGGCTAAATTCCTGTCGAAAAAAAGAATAAGCAAACTGGCACTTTCTCTGCCAATTATCTTAATTAATCTTTACTTTTTGCAAGCAAAAGCCGAAGGTCAAACCATTGTTCCAGCGGCGGAAGGAACGAACACAACAGTCACTCCCGCAGCCCAAAACGGAACTCCTGGGCAGCCAACTCGCTTCGATATTCAAGGCGGACAATTATCGAGCGATCAACAAAATCTTTTCCACAGCTTTACAGAATTCGGCTTGTCGGAAAATCAGATTGCCAACTTTATATCAAACCCCAACATTCGCAACATTTTAGCGGGCATAGGCGGCGGCAACCCCTCGATTATTAACGGCTTAATTCAAGTAACCGGCGGCAATTCTAACTTGTTTCTGATGAATCCATCCGGCATCATATTTGGCAACAACGCCAGCTTAAACGTGCCGGCTTCTTTCACAGCAACCACCGCCACCGCTATTGGATTTGGTTCAAACTCATTTAACGCCAACGGTAGTAGCACTTATACATCTCTGACAGGTGCCCCCAATTCCTTTACTTTTGGAGCCGATCAGGCAGGGGCAATTATCAGCACGGCAGACTTAGCAGTCAAGTCAGGGCAGAACTTAACCTTGCTCGGCGGTACCGTTGTCAGCACAGGCAGCCTTTCTGCCCCAGACGGTCAAATTACCGTAGCATCAGTCTCCGGGACAAATTTAGTGCGCGTCAGCCAGCGAGGCAATTTGCTGAGTTTGGAAATCGAGCCGCCCTCAGCGACCAGCAGCACTGAAACATCCAGCACAGCTTCGACATTCTCGATCGCATCCTTGCCCGAACTGCTCACAGGCATCGGTGAAACAAACGCTACAGGCATCAGCGTCAATGCCAGCGGTGAAGTGGTACTCACGGCCTCTAACCGAGCAATAGCTGCGGGGGACGTGGCACTAAAAGATGCAAACGCTCAGGCGATCGAAATTCAAGCAGCGAACAGCATTGCAGTTAGCGGAAACCTGACAACTTCCCAAGGTGGCCCAATCGCCCTAGAAGCTAGTGGCGACATTAGCACTGCGGATCTCGACTCCCACTCTGACACCACCGCAGGCGGCAACATCACCGTCACCAGCCGTACAGGAAAAGTAGAAACAGGCAATATCAACGCAAGCTCGATCGACAAAACCAGCAACGCCGGAGACGTTAGTATTGCAGCACCCTCAAGCAGCATTCAAACAGGGTTCATAGACGCCAACTCCGAAGAAAAACAAGGAGGCGCAGTCACTCTCAACGCCCGCAACGATATCGAAGTAACCCATATCAACACCGAAGGCCGAACAGGCGGAGGAGAGATTGACATTACAGCCGGCGGTAATTTCCGAGCTACAGGCACTTTCATAAACGATAACAACTGCTTGTCGCAAGCTTGCAGCATTTCCGCATCCACGACTGGTAGCGCCAATGGTGGAGATATCACCATTCGCCACGGTGGCGAAGCCTCGAACACTCTTTTCAGCGTCGGGCCAGACTATAACAGAGTCAACGGTACTGCTGGCAGCATTGCCACTGGGGGTCCAAAGAAGGAAAATGTGATTACACAGGGAGGTTATTTCAGCCCCACCCCTCAGATAGTACAGCCGACCCAAATTAACATTACGGCTTCTTCAGTATCGCCAGCACCGACACCCGCACCAGCGCCCGCACCAGCGCCCGCACCGACACCAGCGCCAGCACCGACACCAGCACCAGCGCCCGCGCCAGCACCAGCGCCCGCACCAACACCAGCGCCCGCACCAACACCAGCGTCCGCACCAACACCAGCGCCCGCACCAACACCAGCGCCCGCACCAACACCAGCGCCAGCGCCCGCACCGACACCAGCGCCAGCGCCAGCGCCAGCGCCAGCACCGACACCAGCACCGACACCAGCGCCAGCACCAGCACCAGCACCAGCACCCGCGCCCGCGCCAGCACCAGCGCCCGCACCGACTCCCCCACAAGCATCCCTACCAACTCCAGCACCAGCGCCAGCACCTGAACCAGCGCCAGCACCTGAACCAGCGCCAACACCAGCACCAGCACCAGCACCAGCACCAGCGCCAGCACCAGCACCTGAACCAGCGCCAGCACCAGCACCAGCGCCAGCACCTGAACCAGCGCCAGCACCTGAACCAGCGCCAACACCAGCACCAGCACCAGCGCCAGCACCAGCACCAGCGCCAGCGCCAACACCCGCGCCAGCACCCGCGCCAGCGCCAGCGCCAGCACCCGCGCCAGCACCCGCGCCAGCACCGATCTCAAATTTGCCACCAGCACCAGCGCCCGCGCCAGCACCGATCTCAAATTTTCCACCAGCACCGACAATTACTCAAAATCCCTCGCCGGTCTCAAATTTGCCACCAGCACCAGCGCCCGCGCCAGCACCAGCCTCAAATGTGCCACCGACACCGACCATTACTCAAAATCCAGCACCAGTCTCAAATGTGCCACCAGCACCGACCATTACTCAAAATCCAGCACCGGTCTCAAATGTGCCACCAGCACCGACCATTACTCAAAATCCAGCACCGGTCTCAAATGTGCCACCAGCACCGACCATTACTCAAAATCCAGCACCGGTCTCAAATGTGCCACCAGCACCGACCATTACTCAAAATCCAGCACCGGTCTCAAATGTGCCACCAGCACCGACCAT
>NZ_JAUBQE010000068.1:0-29906 GCF_036701115.1 Microcoleus sp. Pol1C5
GCGCCACCGGGGGCGAATAAGCGGGCGATGGCAGTTCCCCCGCCAATATCAAGAATGCCGTTGGGGTTCTGCGGATACCGCCACATCTGCCGACCTAGCGCCAAATCGTAAGCTCCCCGGCATTCATCAGTAGGAATAATGCGTCTTACCGTTGTAAGACAGTCATGCCCGTTACAAGTGAATTCGATAGTTCCCTCCAACTCCTTGAGCTTTGAGATTGTCACTTGGTTGCGACTGTCAGGAGTGGGAATAATGAGCCTTTCAATCCGCTGCGGGGAATCCGAAGCAAGGGCGGGGAGAATTAGCAGATGCGCTAGATCCACTTTCCCTGCTCAAATGCTGGAATGCCTCCCATCAGTTGAGCCAGTCGGCCCACGACGTAACGCCGGCCAGAGTAGCCAATCTCAAAGGATTGTGTATCGTTGCCCCCTTCCTCCCAGTCGGCCAACTCCTTCACATAGGAAGGAATGCAGCGGAGGGTTTGGCCGTCAATCCACTTCGTAAAACGGTTCCCTGGGTCAATAGCTAGCACGGGACGCACGACGGCGCTGCATGGCTGGACTGCGCCAGATGTGGCGCGAAAGTATTCGGTTATCATGGTTCGGTGTATGCCTTGTGGCGTAAGGGTTTGAGGCACTTTTAGAGCCAGTTTGGGGCAACCTCGCGGGACTATACAGATGGCTGTTTTGCGCCCCGAACTGGCTATTTTGCGTTCATGTGTGCTATTCTAGCAGATAGCTTCTGAAGCTGTCAAAGGTTATCTGAAGTTATCCGAGAACCCCCATTGAGGAGGACTTCTGAGGTTTACTGAAGATATCTAATATCTTCGGAGCTTATGGGAGTTACTAAAAAAGCAAAAATAACGTTTACGTGCGAACCGAACCTTAAGGACGCTTTAGAGGAATGGGCCCAATCAGAAAGCCGCACTTTATCTAATCTGATAGAGATGCTGGTACGAAAAGCTTATGGAGAACGCTTTACCACTGAAGAGGCTCTATTTAGGGCTTCTAGATTTGTGGATGAGCCGGGTATAGGCAATTTAGTCTCGTCCGAACCCGAACCACAACTTGAACCACAACCCGCGCCGACCAAAACCCAGCCGACCACAAAAGCCAAGCGGGGGAGGGGGAGCAAAGGTGCTAGCTAATGTCTAGCGGTGTCTAGTAGCGGCACTTAACAATTCTTAACAATCTCCCAAACCTCAAGCCCCGCAAGGAACAGAACGACTTTTTCGGAACTTGTTAAGGCGCGAAAGCTGTAACCCTTGCTCTTGCCGGGTTTGAAGGATTGAGGCACAATTAAAACACACCACGGGTACGACAAATGAGAGCAAAAAAAGACAAGACTGTGGCTGATTGCACCTTTTGCATTCACATCAGTTTGCTAGCGCAAGTGGATGCAATTGTGAGCGCCATCGACCCCGAAAGCGCGGGCCAGAAATACCGAGGCAAATACTCTAAAGCTTCCCGGTCGCAGGTATTGTGCAAGCTGCTTCGAGAAGCTTTGGAAGCCCGCGAGGCTCAGTTCACGCCAAAAAAGCCTGCACCCGAACCGCTGGCGGCGTAAAAGCTCTGCCCAAAACAAAACGCCCCGGCAATTGCACAAGGCGTGATGGTTTTGAGGTTTTTCCCTCCTAGTCTGCCCAATCCGACCAAAGATTACAGAGCTAGGATTCGTTTTTTGTTTTTTCGACACTCAACAAAGTGCCAAAGGTTATTTAATTATGTCACAAAATAAGCCAAATACAGATTTAGCTGTATCCCCTTCCATTGTAGCACCCGCTGAGGAAGTTTGGGTAAGTTCGGGAGATTCGGTAGACCCTGTAGATTTGAGCAACTTTGGCACTCTATGCAGCCTGCCAGAAGAATTTTCGCTCACACCTGAACACGAGCAAGAGGCCGCACGCAGAGGCTTACTGAACGACTGGACTCGCAAGGCTTGTTGTTCTATAAGCGAGGCTCAAGCTTCTTTGCTAGGGTTCGCAGTGAAGTCGGGAGGAATCTTGTTTGTAGGAGCCAACAAACAGAAACAGCTCCGCCCCGACAACCCAAGGAAGAAAAAGAATGGCGAACCTATAAAATACGAAACTGAGATGGAAGGTGATTTTGATGCCTTCCTTCCCCCTCCTCCCGACAACCCGCTCTACTGGGAAATTGAAGCTCTAAAACGAGAGGCTTTTTACATCAATGGCCACCCTTATATCGGCATTAGCGAGGGGCCGTGGAAGAGTATCTCAGGTTGTTGCAATGGCATTCCAACAGTCGGCTTGCTAGGGGTCGAAATGGGTCTCACTGGTAAAAAAAGCGACCCAGAAAAACAGCGATTTCTGGTGAAGGTTTTACGTTATCTTGCCGAGGCTGGATTTGGCTTTATCATTATTTTCGATGCTGATGCTATCAGCAACCCAAACATCTGGAACGCCGAAAGAAAACTAGCCAAACAATTGGCTAAGTTTAAAGTACCAGTTCGCACCGTGACAGGGTTTTGGGATGCAGGCCCAAAGGAAGAGTTTAAAGGAATGGACGATTTTATTCAGCACAAAGGGATTGAAGAATTCAGAAGGATTCTTGCTAGAGCAAAGCTATTTGAGGAGGGGGGTGAAGGAAGCAATTCTACCAAGAAAGAACCTCCCAGCCCACAAGCAACAGCTTCACGAATAGCCGAAGAATACGGGCATCAGTGGAAGTTTGACAACGAGCAAAAAGCTTGGAGAATATGGACTGGCAAGGAATGGGAGAAAATAGAAATCGGCAACTTTGAATCCCTACTGCTAACAGTCATTGAAGCCAAGAATATTTGCTATGGAAGAAATAGTTATTTATCTGATGTGCTGCAAATATTGACCAAAAAACTGAGAGTTGCTGTGTGGCACACTTGGGATAGAAAACGCTACATCAGTTTCAACAACTATGTACTAGATGCCGACAATGGCAAAAGTCTAGAACACTCGCCAGGAATGGGTTTTACCTCGCACTTACCGTTTGAATACAAGCCCCTAAAACGCAAAGTAATAGACGCACTAAAAGCACTAGAAGAAAACTGCCCTAACACCTACCGTTGGATGAGTACGGCAATGAAAGGCGACCGAAGAAAAATCTTCAAGCTATTAGCAATTATTAACGGATTGCTAAAGTTTAGATTCGGTTTCGAGTTGCAGATGTTTGTTCACTTAATTGGTAAGCCGGGGAGCGGCAAGGGTACATTCATTCGACTACTCCAGAAAATTGTAGGGCGAGACAATTGGAAAGGCTGCAAATTAAAGCACTTAGATGATGGCTCAACGATGGCCAGTATCATTGACAAACAATTAGTAACTTGCCCGGATGAGCGCACCGCCACAGGGGTAGACGAAATATTGTCCCTGACGGGTGGCGATAGTATTAGCTATCGGGAAGTGTATAGGCCGGCCGCCGATGCCTTTTTCTACGGCTTGCTAATCATTGGAAGCAACAATCCGATTTTCGTAGGCGATACGACTGGGATAGACCGTCGCTTGTGCCTCGTTCATTTTGATAATCCATTGCCTACCGCACTGCGTGATTCAAGGGTAGAGGCCGGGATGGATACAGAAATATCGCAACTCATCGCCGTGGCCCTTAGCCTGTCAGACAGCGAAGTTACCGAAAGCCTTCAAGGTGTCGGCAAGAATCAAATTGCAGAATTCAAATTCCAAGAATGGGAAATGAAGCTGCAAACTAACAGCGTAGCAGCCCACTTTGACGATTGCTTGATAGTAGATCCAACTGCCTCTATACCTTCTGGCAAACTCTACGAACACTACAAAAACTGGTGCGACACCGGACTCAAGGCAGTCTCTCATATCAAGTATCCCAAGATGCTCTCGGAGCTGTGCAACGATTACCTCGAACTCACGGGCGTTGAATGGAAACGCTCCGGCGGCCGCAGTTGGTTTGAGGGATTGAGACTCCGTACCGACGGGGAAACATCACCAACTCACTCCGATTCACTTTCGGCGCTTATCCCAACCGATACGGGGTTTGACGGGGTTAGTACGGGGTTAGTACGGGGTTTAGAACCCTTACCAGATGGGAATTACAGCGATTTACGGGGTTTAGATGGCGAAAACATTCTAGAAAATCTCTCACTTGATACCGAACCTCAAAACAAAGCACTAAACAAAGTGCAAGAAGTAGGGGGAAAGCCAGAAAAAGTTAGTTTGAACCCCGTAAACCCCGTGGAAGTGCCGGAACCTTTACTACCAAAGGGTTTAAACCCCGTAGCCAACCCCGTACTAACCCCACAACAACCGCATCAAACCCCGTCACTTGAACTCAACGAAGACGAACTCGACTTGCTGGATATGATTCGGATAGCGACAGCAGAACCCGATACTGAAATCGCGCGACGGGCAGCGGCCGACATTCTGCCAGTGCTCAAAGATGTTTGTGCC
This sequence comes from Microcoleus sp. Pol1C5, assembly GCF_036701115.1. Taxonomy (NCBI): domain Bacteria; kingdom Bacillati; phylum Cyanobacteriota; class Cyanophyceae; order Oscillatoriales; family Microcoleaceae; genus Microcoleus; species Microcoleus sp. Pol1C5. The sequence continues at coordinate 4,412 of NZ_JAUBQE010000068.1, forward strand.
AGCAGTGCTGCCAACCGCCAGAAAGTTTGGGCCGCTTTGACCGATTCGGAACGAGCGACATTCTCTGCGCTATCGGCTCCGCCGATCGCCGATAGTGACAATCCGCAAGAACCAAAACCCGCTGAAACCGCGCCAGAGCCGGAACTAATCGCCCCCGCCGATGCCGAAAAACTGCGAGAAATTGCGACAGTTTGGTGGGATGAATACTATTCGGCACAGTTACAAACCCTGATTACACAGATGTACGGATGGAACGCACCGGGGACTAAATACGATGCTGCCACCATAAACGCTTGGCTAGCCTCTGAGGATACTTTGGTGAGGGAGCGGATATCCGAGTTGATACAGCACCGTTCGGAAGGTTCCTAATGAAGCTGTAGGAGGGCAACGTGATAGATCCACAGCCCCACCGAATGCTGGGAATTTGTCCGCACCGCCATCGCCTCTGCCGACCCGGAAACGGCCCGTGATGTAGCTGGAGTGCTCAGGGAAGTTTGCACAAGCGACCATGCCGACCGCGCTGCTGTCTGGGCTGAGCTTACGGCAGAGGAGCGCTCGCAGTTCTTGCAGTTGTTGGCTGCGGTGGCTGCTGCAATCCCACAAAATTGACAGAGTAGAAAAAGCAGCGTCGCCCTATTTGCAAGGATTGCGCTGCCAGCTACTCTGTCAGTCAATCCATAGTAACCCTGCTAGCCCCATGCCAGACTTAAGAAAACTAGAAAGGGTCGAGGGGCAAGTTTCATGAACTGGAAAAAGTACGGGGTTATGTGTGGGCTGTGTGGGGTGTTACTGCTGGTAGCGGGTTGTCTAGACCAGAGATTTAAAGCTGTATCACAAGTAAGATTTCGTGATGCTTGGCCACTTACTGTACCCCAGGGACAAGTGGCTTGTTTTAGTGGAGAGAACGGAGAAATTATTTTTTTTGTTGCACCAGACGGAAAGGAATATTCGCTGAAGGGCGAGCCCGCGCCAATAGGGAAAGTTCTTCTTCCAATTTCCCTTATCACCAAACGCCATCCTAAAAATCCCGATTTGTTTATGAAAACTGACGTACTAATTGAGGAAGGAAAATTGCTTTGTGACCCGTCAAAAACAAGTTATTAGTAAGGACAAATTAAATGAGCTGGAAAAAATGTGTGACGATAGGTTTGTTGCTATTGGTAACAGGTTGCGTAGACAACAGGTTCCGGTTTGTGTCAAAAGAGAGATTCGGCAATGCTTGGCCGTTAACTGTACCAGAGGGTCAAGTGGCGTGTTTTAATGGCGAAGACGGAGAAATTATTTTTTTTGTTGCACCAGATGGCAAAGAATATTCACTTCAGGGCAACCCAGCGCCAATAAGGAAAGTTCTTCTCCCAATTTCTCCTATCCTCAGACGCCACCCTAATAATTCAAACGTGGTCATGAAAACCGACGTGTTAATTAAAGAAGGAAAACTGCTTTGTGACCCGTCAAAAACAATTTTATGATAGGGAGAAATTAAATGAGTTGGAAGAAGTATATGGTCATAGGTTTATTGCTGTTGGCGACAGGTTGTGTGGGCGAGCAGCAGCCCACTCCCGTGTTTGGACCAGCAGCGCCGCAGGTAAAGACCGCCGCAGTTTCGGAAGAACAGTTTAAAGACCAGTGGCCACTTACGATATCAAGCGGTCGAGTGTCCTGTGTGCTCAACTCACGCGGCGGTCAAATTGTTACTTTTATTGCATCAGACGGAAAAGAATATTCTTTGAATGGAACAGCTAAAGGCTCAGGAAATTTTCTCCCAATTGAAGGACTATGGAAGCCCGACCCCACAAACCCCCCAGCTAAAAAGAACATTGGAGTATTGATTGATGAAGGCTTAAAACTTTGCTCGTAAGTTTAGCAATGAGTACAAACAAATAAGCACCCCAGTTTGTAAAGTCGAGGTGCTAAAAATCAAACTATATGAAGCAAAATGTGAGTAAAAAGAGGAAATACGAGGCAAACTTCATGAACTGGAAAAAGTACGTTGTAGCGTGTGGATTGCTGCTGAGTGTAGGTTGTCTAGAAGAACCAGGTCAGCCAATTTCAATTTCTCAAGAGCAATTCGGTAACGAGTGGCCATTAACAGTACCTAGGGGGAAAATAGGTTGTATGTTTACGAGTAATTTTTATGCAAAAAACGTAGAAGTTATTTTTTTTATTGCACCTGATGGTAAAGAATATTTGCTCGAAGGTTCGCCGATGCGCTCAGAAAAAATTCTTTTCCCAATTAATTCAATCCATAAGTCCGACCCTATCAATCCACGAGCTAAAAAAAATCTTGAACCACTAATTGATAAGGGGCTGCAAGTTTGCCCCTACTAGAAATATTGCCTGCCAGAGATATCGCATAAATGAATAAGCGCCCGGACTGTACTGGTCGGATGCTCAAAAAAAAACTGTGCGATTTAAAACCTAAAATTCAATATCTAAAACTCAACCAACCGATGCTTTTCCGTTGTCAATGTCGCTGATATTTGCCTTGCTCTGGTGGCCCGAATTTCACCCTGATCTAACTCAAAGCTTGCTTACCCAAATGTTCGGCTGGCAATCGCCGGGAACCCGCTACGAGGCCGCTGCAATCACGGCTTGGCTTGAGGGGGAGGATGCTTTAGTTAGGGAGGGAGCGGGTAGGTGCGCTTGTGGAGCTGCGAGAGGCTCCTAAATGGTAGTGAATGCCCAACACAAAACCCGTTAACAGATTTATTAACAGAAACCTGTTAACAAGTTCTCCGATAGAAAGTTGTTAACAGGTTTATTGACAGAAAGTTGTTAACAAGTCCTCTGATAGACACCCGTTAACAGGTTTATACAAGAAACTTGTTAACAACTTTCTAAACTTCATGAGCAAACCAAAAGGCGGCCGGGGCAAGAAAGCCCCCTACGAAACCAAGCTGATGAGAGTGCCGGAGCCAATTGCCAGCCAAGTAGAAGCTCTATGTCAGTGCTACCAAAATTTTCTCGTTAGTGGGGGCGACCCGAATGCCCCGCCTTGCTTCTTGCTGGAAAGAATCGAAGTGGCTGCGGCCGAATGTCCGACAACTGATTCGCAATCGGCGCAGCCGATCGTACTTGGCGACAATCCCCCCGAACCGGAACCCGCCGAAACCGCGCCAGAGCCGGAACTAATCGCCCCCGCCGATGCCGAAAAATTGCGAGAAATTGCGACAGTTTGGTGGGATGAATACTATCCGGCACAGTTACAAACCCTGATTACACAGATGTACGGATGGAACGCACCGGGGACTCTGTACGAAGCTGCCACCATCACCGCTTGGCTAGCCTCTGAGGATGCCATAGTGCGCGAACGGATAAGCGAGTTGATGGAATTGAGGCTAGAGGGTTAGCTGAGTTCTGACAGTCAATAAAAAACCACACAAACGCTCCGCCACCGGAAAACTTACCCTGGCTAAGTTTCTGGCAATTGTCGGCGAGGCGCAACTTGTAGAGTTTGAACAGCTTGTGGTTAGTTGTTGCTGTTTTGTCTCAAAATAAAACTGCTGTAGGCCTCAACAAACACCTTTACGCCTAATTGCCTGTTGCGCTGTTGTACCCGATGGAGTCACAATCGTAGCGGACGACGCATCCGGTTGCGTATATTTCTTGCGACTAGAAGGGATTGCTGAGTATTTAGAAAAGGAGATGGCGTGAGATGGAAGAATTTGCTGACAAGTTAGCGGCCAAACCACTTTTCTATCAACGTGCTTATCTGGGCAGCTTACTGCCAAATTATGTCAAGTCAGGTAATTTAGAAAAATATTATCAAAGACTGACAGATTTTAACTTTCTGATGGCAAAGATTCAACATCCTGAGTTTGGGGTGCAGGCACTTATTGATGATTTCGATTTGGTTGACGCTTCAGAAGCAGTAACTAACCTAGAATACAACTCAGAAACAGCAAAAGCCTTGAACTGGATTCAAAGGGTACTGTGGATGTCAGCCGATATTTTGGAGGGAAATAAAACTAAACTGGCGGAACAATTGTTAGGTCGCTTACTGTACTTTGAAATGCCAGAAATTCAGGCCATGCTGGAGGTAGCAAAGCAGTGGAAAGCAGCACCTTGGTTGCGTCCTTTGATACCTTGTCTAACTCCCCCTCGCAGGGGACTACTACGCACCCTTGAAGGTCACAGCAACTCAGTAAATGCAGTCGCCGTCACTGCTGATGGGAAGCGGGCAATTTCTGCTTCAGATGACAATACTCTCAAAGTCTGGGATTTAACCCTTGGAAAGGAACAGTTTACTCTCGAAGGTCATAGCAACTCAGTAAATACAGTAGCCGTCACTGCTGATGGCAAATGGGTAATTTCCGGTTCGTCGGACAACACCATCAAAGTCTGGAATTTAACAACTGGAGATGAACAGTTTACTCTCGAAGGTCATAGCAACTCAGTAAATACAGTAGCCGTCACTGCTAATGGCAAGCGCGCGCTTTCTGGTTCATCGGACAACACCATCAAAGTCTGGGATTTAACAACTGGAAAAGAACAGTTTACTCTCAAAGGTCACAGTGACTGGGTAAATGCAGTCGCCGTCACTGCTGATGGGAGGCTGGCAATTTCTGGTTCATTTGACAGCACCCTCAAAGTCTGGGATTTAATCACTGGAAAGGAACTCTTTACTCTTAAAGGTCACAGCAACTGGGTAAATGCAGTCGCCGTCACTGCTGATGGGAAGCTGGCGATTTCTGGTTCGTCGGACAACACGCTTAGAGTCTGGGATTTAACCACTCGAAAGCAACTGTTTACAATCAAAAGCCACAGGGTAAAAGCAATAGCCGTCACTACTGATGGGAAGCTGGCGATTTCTGGTTCGTCGGACAACATCCTCAAAGTTTGGGATTTAATAACTGGAAAGGAACAGTTTACGCTTACAGGTCACAGCAACTGGGTAAATGCAGTCGCCGTCACTGCTGATGGGAAGCGGGCAATTTCTGGTTCGTCGGACAACACGCTTAGAGTCTGGGATTTAACAACTGAAGATAAACTGTTTACCATCAAAGGTCACAGCTACTTGGTAAAAGCAATAGCCGACACTGCAGATCCGGAGTGGGGGATTTCCAGTTCGTCGGACAACACCCTCAAGGTTTGGGATTTAACCACTGGAAATGGGCTGGTTATGCTTACAGGTGACAGGGACTCGGTAAGTGCAGTTTCCGTCACCGCTGATGGGAAGCGGGCGATTTCTAGTTCACGGAACCACACCCTCAAAGTTTGGGATTTAGAAACTGAAGATGAACTGTTTACGCTCAAAGGTCACAGGGACTCGGTAGATGCAGTTGCCGTCACCGCTGATGGAAAGCGAGCCATTTCTGGTTCAAGAGACACAACTCTAAAAGTCTGGGATTTAACTACTGGAAAAGAACTGTTTACGCTCAAAGGTCACAGGGACTCGGTAGATGCAGTTGCCGTCACCGCTGATGGGAAGCGGGCAATTTCTGGTTCGTCAGACAACACCCTCAAAGTCTGGGATGTAGAAATAAGGAGGAAATTATTAGATTTTATTTGGAAAAATTCAATAGCTATAAGGCAACTTTTTACACTCACGGGTCACAGCAAGTCGGTAATAGCAGTCGCTGTTACTGCTGATGGGAAGCGGGCAATTTCTGGTTCAAGAGACACAACTCTAAAAGTCTGGGATTTAACCACTGGAAAAGAACAGTTTACGCTCAAAGGTCACAGCAACTCAGTAAATATAGTAGCCGTCACGGAGGATGGGAAGCGGGCGATTTCTGGTTCTGACGACAACACCCTCAAAGTCTGGGATTTGTCGAATGGAAATATCATTGCCAGTTTCACGGGTGAAAGTGCGATTGCCTCTTGCACCATCGCCCCCGATGGAGTCACAATTGTGGCAGGCGACGCCTCCGGCTGCGTATATTTCTTACGGCTAGAAGGGATTGCTCAGTATTTAGAAAAGGGGATGGCGTGAGATGGAAAAATTTGCTGACAAGTTAGCGACCAAACCACTTTCCTATCAACGTGCTTATCTGGGCAGCTTACTGCCAAATTATGTCCAGTCAGGTAATTTAGAAAAATATTATCAAAGACTGACAGATTTTAACTTCCTAATGGCAAAAATTCAACATCCTGAGTTTGGATTGCAGGCACTTATTGATGATTTCAATTTGGTTGATGATTCAGAAGCAGTAACTCACCCAGAGTACAACCGAGAAAAAGCGAAAAATCTGGAGTTTATCCAAGCCGCACTGTGGATGTCAGCCGATATTTTGGATGCAGATAAGACCAAACTGGCAGAGCAATTGTTAGGACGCTTAGTACACTTTAACATTCTGGCAATCCAGGCAATGCCAGAGGTAGCAAAGCAGTGGAAATTAGCACCTTGGTTGCGTCCCTTAAGACCCTGTTTTACGCCCCCTGGCGCAGGATTACTACGTACCTTAAAAGGTCACATTGACAGTGACTATATAACTTCAATAGCCGTCACCCCCGATGGCAAGCGGGTAATTTCCACTGCTTCCCGAGATAATAGTATCAAAGTTTGGGATTTAATAATGGGGAAAGAAGAGTTTACTCTGGGTTATCACAAAGACAATTACTTAGTAGTTGTTACTCCTGATGGCAAGCAAGTGATTTCTGCTTCAAGTGACAAAACCATCAAAATTTGGGATTTGACAAATCGAAATGAGCTGTTTACCCTCAGTGGTTGTAGCAATATGGTCTCCGCAATAGCCGTCAGTGCTGATAGTAAGCGAGCGATTTTTGCTTTAGATGATAATACCATCAAGGTTTGGAATTTAACAACTAGAAAGGAAGAGTTCACTCTTGAAGGTCACAGCAACAGAGTCATCGCAATAGCTGTCACTGCTGATAGCAAGCAGGTAATTTCTGGTTCAACAGACGAAACAATCAAAATCTGGAATTTAACAATTGGGAAGGAAGAGTTTACTCTCACTGGTCACAGTGGTTACGTAACTACAGTAGCCGTCACTATTGATGGGAAGAGAGCAATTTCTGGTTCAACAGACAAAACAATCAAAGTTTGGGATTTAACAACTGGAAAGGAAGAGTTTACTCTCAATGGTCACAGCAAATTGGTAAATGGGATAGACATAACTATTGATGGGAAGAGGGCGCTGTCTGCTTCAACAGATGAAACCTTCAAAATATGGGATTTAACAACTCGAAAAGAGCTATTTACTCTTAAACATTCTCCCAACCCTTACAGGTTAAAAACTAAGGCAGTTATTGTAACTCCTGATTGGAAGCGAGCGATTTCTATATTTAAAAATACAATAAAAATTTGGGATATAAGGACTCCCGATGAATTGTTTACTCTTCATAATCATAGTGACTGGGTATGTGCAGTAGCCACCACTCCTGATGGCAAGTCGGCTATTTCTGGTTCCTGGGATAAAACAATAAAAGTTTGGGATTTAGGAAGTGGAGATGAACTATTTACTCTCCACGGTCATAGCAACTCTGTCAAGGCAGTAGCCATTACTGCTGATGGCAAACGAGCAATTTCTGGTTCAACAGACACCACTATTAAAGTTTGGGATTTAACAGCTCGAAAAGAACTATTTACTCTTAATGGTCACAGCGACTGGGTACATACAGTAGCTGTCACTACTGACGGCAAGCAAGTAATTTCTGGTTCATCAGACCACACAATAAAAGTCTGGGATTTAAAAACTAAAAAAGAACTATTTACTCTCAATGGGCATAGCTGCACGGTCAATGCACTAGCCGTCACTACTGATGGCAAGCACGTGATTTCTGGTTCGTGGGACAACACAATAAAAGTCTGGGATTTAAAAACTAAAAAAGAACTGTTTACTCTCAATGGTCACTACAAGTGGGTAAATGCAGTAGCCGTCACGGCTGATGGAAAGCGGGCGATTTCTGGTTCATCGGATTGCAGCATCAAAGTCTGGGATTTAACAACTGGAAAGGAAGAGTTCACTCTTGAAGGTCACAGCCTCATAGGCCACAGATATTCCGTAAAAGCATTAGCCATCACGGAGGATGGCAAGCGGGCGATTTCTAGTTCAGATGACAATACTCTAAAAGTCTGGGATTTAGTCACTAAAAATGTCATTGTCAGTTTCACGGGGGAAAGTGCGATTGTCTGCTGCACTATTGCTGTCGATGGAATCACAATTGTAGCGGGCGACGCATCGGGCCGCGTATATTTCTTGCGGCTAGAAGGGATAGAGCCACTAACATAAATTTCTTACGCGGTTGTCGGCAAGCCTGAATTTGCAGCTAAAATAATCGACGCCAAGGCGCGAGCTACTTCTGGTTCTAGTTTGGGGTCGAAGATTTCCTCTTCCTCATCGGCAAGATTCGGCCTGCCCTTACCAAGTACAGCGTCTGTGGGGCGAGGGCTAGGGCCTCCGCGAGCGGCAAGAATCTTTTGCAGAGTGGGACTGATAACCAACTCAGCAGGCGACACCCCTAGCCACTTGCAAATAGCCAAAAAATCCTCAAAGTGTATGCGGGCAAGTTCAGGGTAATTCGGATGGTGGGTTGATTCAATCCGAGAGAGTGTGCCGATGTATATCCCTGTTTCTCTCGCAGTGTCTCGCAGACCACGACGGCCGCGCTTGGCTCGACTCAGTTGAGCCAGTCTCTTTGCATCAAAATCAGTTGGATCGAGATAGGGGGTTTGTGGAGGGTAAGTAGTGCCGCCCTGTACGGCGTCATGGGGGCGTGGTTGTGGTTGTTCGTTCATATTTTAATAAAGCCCCTTTTTAAGTGGGCGGTAGCTTCCTAATTTCCCTTGCAGGGTTTACCCTTCAATCCTCACATCCGCCCTGCTGCAATTGCATCCGCCCTATCCTGTGCTTTTTTGCGCTGCATCCATTGTGCCCAAACTTCATCCGCAAAAGCCTTTAACTCTTTCTCTACTGCTTGCCAGTCGATGCCGTCTTTGGCGAAGCCAGCAACCCACACATTTATAGGCTGGCTAATCGAATCGTAGAACTGCTCGCACAAACTGTCTGGGTCGCTTATTCCCGGCATATCGGGAATCTCTTCATTCAGTCGGCCGCACCCCCGCAGGCACTCAGCCAGCTTTGCTTTTTCTCCATCCATCCATTGCTCAAATTGTTTATTCATCCTCGCTACCTCCCAAGATTTCTAAAATTTCCGCAACATCTGCTAACTCTGCCTTAGATTTTTTACGCCGCCCCTTTAACTGGTTGAGCAAGTCGGCTGGCTCTGGTAGTTCGCTGGCAGTGGCTAGCTGCTGTTGTTTGTATGCTTCTAGCTCAGCTTGTAAATTGCCTATTTCCAGCCTCAAGGCGGACTCTGCGGGGTTGGGCTTTAAGCTGTACCCACGCTCCAATTCCCGTATCTTATTGCCTTGTTTGAGTATGGTTGCCTTCGCCTCTTCTAGTTCAGCCCTCGCGTCGCTAAGCTGCTGTTGCAAAGATTGATTTTTAGCCTTGAGGTTGCCTACTTCATCTCTCAGGTTGCCCAACTGTTTCTGCAACCCGCTATCTCCTACCGTATCAGGCTTGAGTATCTCGGAGGTAGATGTACTCAAGCCGCCAGTTTTCCCAGCAATTCCTCCACTGCTTTTAGTCGTGCCTCAAGAGCATCGAGGCGACTTTTAGGTACACTATCTCCTACCGTTTTAGGCTCTTTTTCTCCTACCGCTTTAGGTGGCAGATTAGTTAAATTTTCTGCTACTTCCTCTAACCGCTCCATAGTCAACCCATCAACCTTGCCGATGTACTTTTTGTGTACCCGCCCCTCGACTTTTCTACTACCGTACCAGTACCCTATCTCACTGGCAATTTGCTTGCGAGCGGTAAAGGGTTTGTGACCGTAAGATGACTCAAAGCGGAACGATATAGCGCTTTCTAGCCATTTTAATCCTTCTGGTGATTCCAGATTTAAGTTTGTGCCATCAAGTAGCGTAATTACCTCATCTGCTACCACGGGGATTGTTTGTTGCGCCATGCCTGTGAGACTCCTAATTTCAGCTTATGCCACCTATGCTAGTACACCGCGCTTAATGGTAGGAGATGAATGTCTTATCCTATCGGTCAGGTTGCATAAATTTCTCTTGTGGGTACTGGTACAAGCTCCTCGACAGCCCGCCTGCTAGTACCCAATTGTGTACCTGTCTGCACCCTCGCCCGCGTATTATATGCTACCTCGCCGGAAACTGTCGCCCTTTGTACTGCTTGCGTTATAACCTTTACCCGGTATGTTTTCCAGCCCCTCCTAAAAAATAATTTAGGAAACCCGTTGACGAGTAGAATAACGGTAGTCTATATTGGTTGCATAAGCAAAACGGGAACGACACATCCCATGCCCGGTATACGCTTCAGCCAATTAGTACGACCACTCGCCCCCGCGCCCCCGTATCTGCCTATATACGGGCGAGTGAACCCTCAAACCCTTTCCGGGCAACGCTTCCAGCGCCAACCGGGGTAGTTTTTGGTCGCCGAGGATTTTCGCCCTATATTGAAAGGGTGGGAAGCGACACAACCCCCACACCACACCGAACCTTGAAAACAAAATAATGAAAAAGCTCCTGTTGACAATCGTCCTGGTTAAGCAAATTGCCGTCCCTACTGAGCAATTCAACTTAGACGAACTACAAACCCTCGCAGAATCCAGTCTCGAAATCGGCGGATTCATCCAGCCCCCGGTAGTACGCCGCAACGGTACAGGCTACGAAATCATTGCCGGCCACAAACAGGTAGCGGCCGCCCACTTGGCCAAACTAATCGACCCCCGCAACGGCGAATCAATCCCGGTCATGCTACTGGAGCCGGAGATGGAGGAAGCGGCCGCCCTGCAACTGCCAGCCTCCCCCGAACCGACCGAAACACCAACCGCCCCAGCAGCCGAAACGCCCGCTACGCAAGCGACCGAACCGCCCGCCCCAATCGAACGAGCTTTTCATTATGCCCGCCTCACCATCCAGCAGCTCAAGAAATTAGCCAAGGAAAAGGGAATCATCCCCAGAGGTGACAAACGCTTGAAAACTACATATATCAACGCCTTGAAGCTAGCGCCAGCCTAGTTCACCCGGCGACAGCCACCTACTCGCGAGGGTGGCAGCCACCCCGCCCCACGCATACATCCGCCCGCGCCCGCTACGCACCAGCCCACACGCCACACGCGCCCGCATATATACCACCACAAGAAAAAACCATGCAATTGCTATCAGCCAAGTTCGCCCAAATCGCCACACAAATCGAAACGACCAACGCCCAAATCGCAGCCCTTCAAGCGCATCTCAGCGAACTCCAAGAACATCAGCAACAGTTGCTATCGGTCGAACAGGCCTGCCAGTCGGCGCTTGCCCAAGCTGACACAGCCCTGATGATGTTGGCCCATGTAGATCCAAGTCAGGTCGAAGTCTTTAAGGAGGCGATGGCGGCCAAGTTCGCGCCGGGTGCAGTCGCCATGATTGAACCCGCGCCGACTGAGCCGGATGCGCCAGAACCCGAACCCGTGCCAGATGCTCCCGTGGGGGATGCGGTCGAACCCGAACCCGACGCGCCGATTGATGTTGCGGTCATGCCGGAACCCGAACCGGAAGCACCGACCGCGCCGGAACCCACGCCGGATGTGGATATTGAGAAGGAATTGGCTAATATGCCCCTACCCCTTCTGCGGACGCTGGCTAAGTCGAAGTCGGTTGATGCGCGGGGTAACAAAGCGAACCTAGCAGCGAGGTTGAAGAAAGTCGTTACACCCACTGACCTGCTGGCCGTAGCCTAGCAATCTCTGGGGGCGCGGCCAGCACAACGCGCAATTTATCAATCTTTAAAACCAAAAACCATGAACCCTTTATCACCCGAATTCCTCCAAACCTACCCGATTATCAACTCTCACCCCATCCCCGGTGACGGCGCTCAAGCTCCGGGTTGCCTAGTGCTCACACAGTGGGGCGGACAGTGGGCAACGCACTTTTATAACGAACAGGACGGCGGCTTCCACCACGGCCACTACTTCAATAACCTTACTGATGCCGAGGTGGACTTTGCCCACCGACTGACTGAGTATGCTCCCGTCCCGGCCGCTGGCTAGCACCCGCACAACCAGCCCCGTCCTTTTTTGGCGGGGCCCCTTTATGCCCCACTGTTCGCGTAAACCCACATTATCAAGACCGTAAAATGAGCCAAACTGACTTTTCTATCGCCACCCTCGAAGCTTCCCTCGATGCCAAAATTGAGAGGTATTTCGATACTTTAGACACCGACCCCGACGTGCTCAAACAATTGTTGGCTGACAAGCGCTCCGAAAATACCCGCCGCGCCTATGAGCGGGACGTGAATGATTTTTTGATAACTATGACGGGGACGCCCGCCGTGCCTGATAACGTTTTGGAGTTCCTGCACCTTGAGGAGCGGCAAGCTGTGTCGGTGGTGTTGAAGTACAAGGCCAAGCTGATTGACAAGGGTCTGAAGGAAGCCACGGTTAATCGTCGGTTGGCGGCGGTCAAAAGTCTGGTGGAGATGGGTCGCAAGCTCGGCGCGTGTCACTACACGCTAGGTGACATCAAAGGGGAAAAAGTTACCAGCTACCGGGACACGACGGGGGTTGACGCGGCGACTTTTGAGCAAATTTTAAACCAGTGTAATCGGACGACATTGGCGGGGAAGAGAGACTATGCTTTGCTCCGATTGCTCTGGGGTAACGCTCTGCGGCGAAACGAAATCAGTCAATTGAATGTTCGCGACTTTGACCCAGCTACTAGGAGCTTACAGATTTTAGGGAAAGGACGCGGGACGCAAGCTGAGGTAGTGGATTTAGGGGCTGCTACGGTACAGGCAATTACCGATTGGCTCGAAACCAGAGGCGGTAATTCCTCCCCAGACGCCCCGTTATTCAGCGCCCTTGACTTTGCCAACTCAGGGCATCGGTTGACGGGTGACGGCATCCGCAGGATTGTTGTCCGCCACAGCGAAAAAGCGGGAATCAAAAAGCAGATGAGCCCACACAGAATCCGCCACAGCGCCATTACTGCGGCGCTTGATGCCACCGACGGGAATGTGCGGAAAGTTCAGAAACTCAGCAGGCACAAGAATCTCAACACGCTGATGATTTACGATGACAACCGAGGACGCGACCAGCAGGACGTTACTGAGATGCTTGATGGGATGTTCTAAATTTTCTAGAATGCCACGACGTTCAGAACAAAAACTTAATTAAAGAAAAACCCCCAACTATAAGCGGTTGGGGGAATTCCGGTTTGGTGTTTGTCGCCGAAGGCGATCGGCTTCGCCGAACGCAACCAGAATCTTACTTGCTCTTGTTTCAATCCCTGATAGGGTTTTAGATGGTTTTAGTCTTTGGAGTGGCTTTAGCTCCCATAGGATTTATGGTGTTTCAATCCCTGATAGGGTTTTACGGTTGTTTCCAATTGGAAAACACTCAACTGCTGCTTAGCGTCTGCACAGTTTCAATCCCTGATAGGGTTTTAGATGGTTTCCAACGTAACGTCCGAACTTGGTTCGCGACGAACCAGAGGCAGTTTCAATCCCTGATAGGGTTTTAGGTTGTTTTCGGCGGAATTTCCACAGCCTGACCGCTGGCTACTGCTTCGTTTCAATCCCTGATAGGGTTTTAGGTTGTTTTCGGCCAGACACATGACCAGGCATCCAAACTGAAATGGATTTGTTTCAATCCCTGATAGAGTTTTAGGTTGTTTTCGGCTTTACCCTTCTCCCCGTAAGGCTTTCAGCCATTTGTATCACGTTTCAATCCCTGATAGGGTTTTAGGTTGTTTTCGGCTTTTATTATTCGTTCCCGCAGTTTACTATAATTCATTATTTGATGTTTCAATCCCTGATAGGGTTTTAGGTTGTTTTCGGCAAAGACATTGAAGATGAATACCTCAAATCTATCAAAGTTTCAATCCCTGATAGGGTTTTAGGTTGTTTTCGGCTGTAGTAATTGCAGCTAGTTTGAGTGAAGTTCTCGCGTTTCAATCCCTGATAGGGTTTTAGGTTGTTTTCGGCAGGCTTCAGGATGATTAAGATGAATCCAAGAAAGGTTTCAATCCCTGATAGGGTTTTAGGTTGTTTTCGGCCGTTTAGTCAACCTGTCCCACGCTTCGGTCATCTTTGTTTCAATCCCTGATAGGGTTTTAGGTTGTTTTCGGCGATTGTGGAGCCGTAACGACGAGGAATTTATAGTTTCAATCCCTGATAGGGTTTTAGGTTGTTTTCGGCTTTGTTCGCGATTCGCACTCCAATCTTCATTCGAGGTTTCAATCCCTGATAGGGTTTTAGGTTGTTTTCGGCATGGTTTGTTCGTTGCCAAGTCCGACAGAAAGAGATAAGTTTCAATCCCTGATAGGGTTTTAGGTTGTTTTCGGCTAAGGAAGATTTGATATGCGCGGTTAACCCGGTGTACGTTTCAATCCCTGATAGGGTTTTAGGTTGTTTTCGGCGATGTTGCCGACATCCGGCAGACCCGCACATTCCGTTTCAATCCCTGATAGGGTTTTAGGTTGTTTTCGGCAGAAATAGGGCTAACGCCTTTATATTTCTGACGCTGAATGTTTCAATCCCTGATAGGGTTTTAGGTTGTTTTCGGCTGGAATTCGTACTCTTTTACCTTTGTTGAAGTTAAGTTTCAATCCCTGATAGGGTTTTAGGTTGTTTTCGGCTTGGGCGGCAACAGCGGAGATTTGTTTTACGTAGGTTTCAATCCCTGATAGGGTTTTAGGTTGTTTTCGGCTCAATACGGGCAACGTATCAGTAGTGTTGGTAACGTTTCAATCCCTGATAGGGTTTTAGGTTGTTTTCGGCTTTTCTTCTTGGTAAATTTATCAATCGCACCAGCAGCGTTTCAATCCCTGATAGGGTTTTAGGTTGTGGGTGACAGTTTGCAGTAACGCAGTAAGTAATGAAGGATTTTCAATCCCTGATAGGGTTTTAAGTTTTTGTGGCTTAAGGCCATAGAAATTATCTCAGCACATCTCCGGGATGAACCGGGATGTAGATTTCTAATTCCCTTTTGGAGTTCACTCTTCAATAATCTCCCAAATTGCCTCAATGTCTGCGAGTGTTGCGGTTGATTTCTTACGCTTGGCTTTCAGCCTGTTTAACAAGTTAGCAGCCTCTGGTAGTTCGATTTCAGGGCGTCGAGTATGGTACAGCTCAATCCTCATGTCACTCACTAAATTCTGAAGTCGCTTACATTCACCCTTTAATCGCTTTACTTCATCAATTGAACCACTGGTGTCACGCGATTGAGACTGTTTCTTCTCTACTTCGGAACTACCACGCTTATCTGCTGTGTCACGCGGTTCGATACCTTGGTCTAGTTGTCGAGCATACTCTAGTGTAACTTCAGCAAGGCTAATTGGAACTCGAATGGTGCGAGTTGGGCCACTCTGCCAAGCTGCTTTAAAGCGGGAATCTTTGATTGAATCTTCGTGTCCTTTAGGGTTAGGTATAACAAGTGAATCTCTTGTGTCAAGCGTTTCATTTAGCCTAGCAAGAACGTCCAGTAGTTTCAAGCGCGTGACACACGGCTCTAAGTGTCCTCAGTCGGACGGGCAGGTGGCTATTTTTCCGACGGTCTTCTAAATTTTTTCACTTCGGCAAAGACTTAACAGCCCGTCGAAAAAATCCCGCTAGAGGTTTAAGCAGGGAAACTACAATTTCCCCATCAAGGAATGGGCTGGATCTCGATTGAGGAGGTAATGTCGTTGAAGTCATTTTCTACAGAGGGGGTGTCGGAGGTGACCTCCTTGGTTCGACCTTGAAATCCATCATGTTCGTAGAGGATGACTCGCAGTCCTTGTGGCACCCTCAACGAACTCAAGCTATCGTTTTCAATGGTGAGTTGCCTGACATCATACCTGCCCGGTCCTAGTTTTTGGCTAAGTCCCCGATAGTCATGGTCTGAGTAAATTACAACTTTGCTTGACCCGCCCTGAACAAGATACGTCCTGTCAATGAACTGTTTGTCCGTTACTAAGAGTTGCCTTTCTCCGCGACTCATGCAGTCGTTGAACGTCAGACAAACGCCTTCCGAACCTCCGCCACTCGGTGAATCAGATCCAGAACCGGAAGAGCCCGACCCAGAACCCCAACGATTGTGACAATGGTAACTTCCGGTTTTGGGATCAGTATCACATCCGTTAGCATCAGTGCGACCTGGATGCCCCCCGCTACTCTCCGCGAGCGAGACAGCCGATAAAGCTAAAAAAGCAGCAGCCAGGGCTTTTGATAGCTTGCAATTAATTTTCATGGGGTTTCCTTCTGGTTTGATATTGCAGTCAAACAAGCCGTAGATGCAGCGGAATCAAGAGGAGTTGTGATCGCGCTACAGGTGACGCGGTGGTTTGTCTTCGGAAATAACTGTTGGAATTTTCCAACTTTGTCTGGGCTTGAGTAGATGATGTTCTATAAATTCCCATCGCTTCATCCTACAGCGCATCGCATAAAAATCTACCTCTGCCTTGATTCCCTGCTGCGAATCCCTGATGATAAATTGACGATGCTATAGCAACCGAGCTTCATCAGGATATAAGTATATCCAGAGCCACAGCCGGAACTGCTAAGGTCATTAAATAGTGTCAAGCGCGTGACACACGATTTTAAGTTTCCTCAGCCGGACGGGCAGGCGGCTATTTTTCCGACGGTCTTCTAAATCTTTTTCACTTCGACAAAGATTTAAGAGCCCGTCGAAAAAATCCCGCTAGGGGTTTAAACGGGAAAGGGTAATTTTCCCGCTCACTCCAAGACCTTGTTCTAGGCGGGGATAATCCACATTTCCCCGCCTAAGCCATGTAACCCTTACATTTACAGCATTTTTTCCCTTTAAGACTTATGAATTATAAATTAAAACTGATTCTAGTATAGTCAGTAACACAACACTTTTTGGATAATTTATCGTGGCAAAATATAAATAATTAGAGTTTCTAGAAAGGATTGAAAATGTTGGCGCTAGCATTGCGTTCTAATCTGTCTGCTTCGCTAGAACCAACAATAACTGCACCAACCCTATTTTTAACCATACCGAAATTCATAAAGTGTTCAAAGGCACTTTTAAAGAAGCCTTGAGTAGCGTCTACGTCAGGATTTCTGTCTATGTTGGATAAAAATAGAGGTTGGGTTGCCACTAGACAACCCAACCCACAGCTAGACAAATTTAAAGAAATACTTGGTTAAATATAAATCGGTCGTATCTTGAACTATTGCTAACAAGTCAGTTCCACTATATATCGCTGTATCAATACCAGCACCTCCTACCAAATTTTTACTTTTATTAAGACGAAAAGAACTCGCACTTCCTTTAAGTTGGATATAGTCTAAATTGAAGTCTTGTATTATAGCGTGACCAGTTCCTAGATAATTATTTCGTAGGAAATTACCTAAAACAAATGTATCGTAACCATTTCCTCCATTTAAGACATCATATTCATTGCTGTTGTAGACAGAATAAATAAGACTCCCCTCTATCGTATCGTCACCCTTTCCTCCAAAAAGCGTATCGTTATTAGTACCCCCTGATAAATTATCTTTACCATCTTCTCCGCTAATCCAATCGTTACCAGCACCGCCTGATAAATTATCATTCCCTGTCCAACCATATAACTTATCATTGCCGCTATCTCCAAAAATATAATCATTGTTAGTATTGCCCAAGATAGTATCATTACCCTCTTGGGTTTCGGCATTAAGCCGCTCTGTACCCATATAGTTGTAATAGTCATTTCCGCTTGTGCCGTAATAACGAGCCATGTCTTTGTCCTTGTTATTGGTTAAATTTTTGCTTGCTCTTATAATCTAATCGGCTAGTATACAGCTTACCAGTCAGAAAAAAGTCAGAAAAAAGTCGTAAATTTCGTTTACAAGTCCTTTTCACATCTTCAACCTTTTTCAATTCAGTGTCTACCGTAAAGATACTTAAACATCAACTCTTTACATCAATAGTCCGGACAGTTTTCAATCACTAACGGCAGAATGAGGGTTTCAGCCTTCTCAGTGAGGTCAAATGCTAAACGTAGAATGAGGGTTTCAGCCTCTGTCTCAAAAACTGTCCGAAGTATTGTTAAGTAGGTAGGCGCTGTAAAACACAATTATGTTAAGGATTGTAAAGTATCCAAATACCCTAAGCGTGGCTAAGTCAGCTCTGTTTACATATTGTTACATAGCTCGTTTTCATCCCGCTTGCCTACTTACAGCAATATGGAACTTATGTATGAGGGTAGACGAATAATTTTAATGCTCTTCTGCAACCTGCGGAAAATTCAAGGTTCAAAAATTGAGCCAGATTTACCCCTTCTCCAACTATTGGGTCAGGATATCGGTATAAGCTGTTTCAAGGGGTTTCTACACAATTGCTACTCAAACATCTCTCACTGCTCTGCTTCAGGTTTAGGCTCCTTCGGTTTTTTCTCAAAAACTTGGATATTTGGGTCTGATAGCACAAAGCCGTTAGATGTTGATTCACCCATCTTGCCACCAATAGCAGCCACCCACATAGGATAATTGGCAGCAGCATCCTCAAGCTTCTTCCATACTTTTGGTTTAACGCTAACGGACACTACCCGACCGTCACAGTCAAGCTCAAAGGTTTTCCAGTTGTCTTTATTAGTCTGTACGTTGGTAGGGAGTTCGTTGATTTTGATGATGAGTTCGAGCTTGCCAAGTGTCATAGGTGGTTTTGTTGGTTTAATGCGTTGCTTTGTCAGCTTTGTATATTTTCCAGCCTAGGGGTTGAAACCGCTACAGCTTCATCTATGCCAGGAAACCTTTATATCCTCAGCCAGCGCTTATAACGCCACAGCTTGTACGTACTGACAGGTAATTCCGGTTCGGGCAACTGTCGCCGAAGGCGATCGGCTTCGCCGACCGCGAACAAACTATCGGCCGCTCTTTCCCTGACCTGCTCGGCAAACTTCATTTCTTCAATCCAGTTATGCACACAACTCGACTGTGGTTTCTGTCGGCTCTGATCAGGGGAGATTCAAGCCGAATTTACCCCCTTTTGATTCGCCTTTTTGCCTTTTCTATGCCAAAAAATGGGCTAAAAATGCCTTTTGGTAGTGTGCAGCGGTACAAAAGCCGAATCAAAACCGAATCAACAACCGAGCGCTAGTATGCTGAAACCCTTGCTACACCGTTGGCAACTTGAGCGCCGAAAAAAAAGCCGAATCAAAACGAATCAAAACCAAATCAAATGATGTAAAAAGCTCTACACCTAAAGTAGCAGGGGCTATGGTGGAGGGGCAGGCAGGCTAAGGAGCGCGGGAAAGGTGGAGGATGTGGGGCGAGGATTGTTAGCTATCAGGCTGCTTAAGGCTGCGCTGGCCACCAATCCAGATGAAGATTTAGAGGCGTTCGCGGACGAAACATGGGCGGAGCTTAGGGGTGCGTGGCGCTTCACAAAGAAGCTGCTGAACAAGGATGAATTGGCTGCTTTTAAAGACGTGCTTCAAAACTATCAGGACTGACCCAACAGCCACAAAAAAACCCGCTTGGGTGCGGGTATGCGGCTATCAAGTTAGTGCTTTCATGGGCTTATTTGTAGTATTCGTAGTGACCACTGGGGGCTACTAATCCGACTATTTTTGTGATGGGATGGGCTGCTTTTTCAAGAGCAATTCTCTTTGCCTCCACTTCGCAGCCTTTGAAGATTTCACGCAGTTCAACTCGCACAATCCATACAGGTTCTGAAGGTTTAGGGGGAGTCGGGTCGGGACGTTTCCACGTCATAATCGGATGGTACGGTGGATGCTTTTTAGGGTTGAAATTCTCTGCTATCCACCGCAAAGACTTCGCGCTTGAAACTCCGATAATCTTTGCTTCATACTTTACGGGCTTTGCGAATCTTTGCTCAGTCGCCAAACCGTAAGTCCCTGATGCTGCGAACGTGTGACTCTTGGTTAGGAAATAAACCCAGCTTTCAAGCAATGCTTTGTTATTGCCCCCCATGTAAAGTACACCGTCAATAAAATCCAAATAAGGCGGGCGGACAGAAATTAGGCGTGTATCATTCACCCTAAATTGCCTCCTTTTTCGCAATACTGCTTAACGTACCTAATAGAGCTACCTAAACATTTAGAAAAATCTTCTCCCCCTTTGACAGGCACTGCGCTACCTCCCCATCCAGTGATTTCGTATTGGAGATAAGGGCGTCCTCCATATTCGGCATGAAAGATTGTAAGAACAGGCTTGCTCGGATTTTCTTCAATTACATTATATGCGTTAGTTGCCATTGTTTTTCTCCTGTCAGTTATGCGCTGCTGTACTGCCAAATCACCGATAACACAGTAGCGCTTGATTATGTGGGTGCGGGTTAGTTTCTGTCGCTTTCATCCCAGTCGTACCCTCCCCGAAGTATTACCCCGCGTCGAATCAGTTCATCGGAAACAGCATCGTAAATTGAATGTAAAATCCAGCGGGGAATAAACTTTAAAACTTTACGAAACATCGTTGTCTTCATCCTCGTCAAATATGATGTTTCCCCGCCTCACAAATTCAGCAAAGATAGCGTCGTAAATTGGGTCGAGAATGAAGTCTGGTACAAACTGCAATAGCCTACTAAACATCATTGTTGTTTCTTAGAAACTCTTGAATCTTAGGCAACCGTGAAACTTCGCCATCATCGTAATTCTCAATCAGCCATTTGAGCAGTGTTTTTCCGTGCCGTGTATAGCTGCGAGTTGGATGGTCGTTTTTCTCACCACATTTCAAGATTGTCCTAATAATATATCTGGGTTTTTGTCCTTGTCGTGCAGCCTCTGACACTGACAAAAATAACTGCTCAGGAGCCTGGTTTGGGTACATCTGACCAAAACCCCTGACAGTCCAGACAAACCATGACACCTTATCTGACAAAGTTTCTGGCTCCTCTGACAGAATTTCACTGCTGTCAGAAGGCAAGCTGTCAGCCTGACTGTCAGACGGCTTTCTGTCGCCCAAATCGAACTCCATCTTAAAAACGCGGTTGAAGTAGTCGCTTTTAGATTCTGTGGATTTGCTGTTGCTCGAAACCTCGTCAGATGGCAGTTGATTAATGTCAATTTGTGGCATCAACCCCAGCTTGGGATTGCCAATTGTGGAAAGAACTATTGGGGTTTGCTCGGTCATCGAAATAGGAATTAATTGGCTCAAATCTGAAGCCAGTCTGTCCCTATCGCTTTTACCAGCAATGACCTTCTGGTTGTTCAACATTTGTTCAATTACCCCGTAAGATCCCTGCTGCTCACCGTTGGGTTTAGTGCGTACCAAACCTTGCGCTATAAGCGCCAAATTGAGGCGGATATTAGAGTCGGCAACTCCACTAGATGAGAGGTTAAATGTTTGGGTACAAATGAAATAGCCGACGTTATACTGACCCCCGACAGTCGCTATGCTGCCAAGTTTAGAAGCCTTATCTTCCCAAAGCTGTGCATTGCGTTTTTGAACTAAACACTGGTGCGTTGCAAACCAATCTTCTAAGACTAATTTGATTGGTTTATCGCGGTAGGTTTCCTCTGTCGCTGGCTTGGATTTCCGCGCTTGTAGTTTTTCATAAACCACGTCCAGAAACTCCATAGACTTCTCTGGAATTTCTGGGTCAAATATACAAATTCGACTGCGAGGAACGCCGGGAAAATCTTCGTACTTTTGAGCTATAACGTAGATTTCCCCGTCTGGAAACTGCGTTGTTATTTCTTGCAGCCACTTATGCAACGTATGAGTTTTCCCGCATCGAGTCGGGCCAGCCAGGAATATCGAGCTGTTTATTGCCACCAAAGAATTCAAAATTCTACGGGCTATTTGACGGGCTATCTGAAGGTTGGGATTTGCTTCAATTTCGGGTGCGGTCGAGGTTTCAACTTTGTCGCCGGGGTAACTAATGCTGTCGAGTGTTTGTGTCCCCGTTAACAGAAAAGGAGTTTTTTGCTTCCGCAGAAACTCAACATATTCTCGCTTTTTATCCTCTGGTAAACCAGCAGTTTCTGCCTCGAAAACTGCTTCCTCAGCTTCCATTTGAGCGATGCGGATGTCGGCTTCGCCCAAAACTTCACACTGTTTGAGAACCACAGCACAGTCGTTTGCGAAAGCTTCCACATCGCCCTCGGCTTGTACTTCTTTAATCCTCATCGCTCGGTAATCTTCCAGCAGTTCAGCACGAGCATTCAGTTGACCTTTTGCTAAGTCCCGCTTCTCTGCGATGGCTTCATAATTTGCGAGTTGGCGCTCAGAGTTTTGCAGGCTTCGGAACCCAGCACCTGCAATCCAAAAACCGCCTCCAGCAAGCGCCATCCACAGCGCTTTTTGTCGATTGGTTGCAGGGATTTTACTGTGAAAAACCACCTCACCGGGGATGCCATTTGCCTTCCACTGTTCTGCGTGGTACTTGGTCATGACGTAGGGCTTGCCTGCCTTGTCAACGCATTGCAGCGACTGTTTGTTACGGATGCAAACCTGTACCATGTCGCTGGTCGTTCCTTTAAGCGCGTTTATCCCCCCATATATTCCCAGCAAAAGCGCCAAAACAACCGCTGATAATTTGCCTGCAACTGGAAAGCTTTCAAAGGTCAGCAACAACGCACGATTAGATTTCAAGAGTTGAGCGTGTTTTTCGGTTAATGGTGGCATTACTTGCTGACTCCTTTGACCTTGAAAATTAAGCAAAAAACGATGGCTACAAGCGCAATTGATGGCAAGTAATCGAAGTAGTTGGGAGTAGGTTTTTTTACAGTCTGGAGTTCTTTAATTCCTGTCGCTAGACGCGCTTTTGCATCGCTTGCCTGTTGCAATTCCCCCACTGGTTCGGCAAGGCTGACAATCATGCCGAGCGTTACGCCACCGCCAACAATTGCAGTAGGTAAGCGATGCTGCGATTGCCCGGTAATCTTGGCTAATAGATAAATCTGGTAAAGCCCAATTGCAAACACCGAACCGCCCGCGACTTGCATGGTATGGAATGCGAAAACTACCGCTGAACCGATAGCTGCGGGTGCTACGACTTCGCAAAAATTAGCAGCATCTCGGTACTGGCGCTCGGCGTTGGTTTCCTTCGGCAGCGAGTCAATCTCTGGTGCTGTAACCTGCTGATATTGCTGTTGCTGTTGCTGTTGCTGCTGAATCCCCCCTCCCACAAAGGAAAGGGGACTGGCCCCGATAAATTCGTGCATAAGTCCCCTCTCTTTTAACGGTTATTGAAATTCATTACGTTCGCAAACCAGCCCCCAAATCCTCTGGGTGTCCCGGTTGCGGAAACACCGTTGGAGAGGTTGGCTGATCCAATAACAACTGGTACTTTCTCTTGAACTCCTTTGTCCGACCCGACCGTTGCGCGTTTAAGCAAACTTTGGCGCTTTTCTCTAAGAGACTCTTGAATTGTTTGCCTCTTCTCTGCTACCTCGCCCCGATTTGCGATGGCCTCCATCTTGTTCTCGTGTCGCCACAATTCCGCTTGTAAGTCACCCGTGAGCTCGGAAGCAATCTCGGCTAGTCCGTGTTGTCGCCTAGTTTCAATTTTGAGCATTGCTGCGCGGTCTTTGGCGTCTAGTTGCTCCATCTCCGAGCCGAATTCCGCATTGAGCTTGCGGATTTTAGCGATGGCATTCCCGACTTTGGAGCCGAATTTCTTCCGAATTTCCGTCCAAGTAACCTGTCCATCAGCGATTTTTCCCAGCGCTTCCAGATAGGTTTCAGCGTTATCAAGGAACGGTTCCAAAACTAGGGCAAGCTGTTCAGCGTTGGCAGCTTTATCTGCCATCGCTTCAAGCTTCGTGACATCCGACAAGTACGAAAGAATGTCAGCCTCCGTGTCTGCCCAGTCTCCCGCTTTTTCGTCAATGTATGGGCTGTGTCCGGCTGCGGGGTTGCGGATAGCGATGCTGCTGGTGTCGTTGCGTCCAAAATCCATGTAAAATTCTCCTTAGAGTACGGTAAGTCCCCCAGCTCGTGCCAGGGGATGAATTGCAGGCCAGCAGGTTACTTTCTCAGGGCTATCTGCTGGCTTTGCATTTGGTTGAGCTTGCGACTGACTGGATCAGCTTCGAGTCGGCCGATTATGGGTAGGTATTCGCCACGCCGCCAACTGTTACTAAACTCGATTGCCGTGTCCAAATCCAGCCCGTGAGCAATGTACTGGGATTCGGGGAAGTCGAACTCATAGCCGACACATTCAGGGTCAGGTTCTGGTTCATACGCAGCCACAAAGTTGTCTACAGCTTCGCGTTGTTCGTTCGTTAAAGTGCCGTCTGGGTTCAGGCTCTCAAACATATCCAGGTGCGAGGCCAACCGATACCGAGAATCATCGCCATATTTGGGAATGCGTTCGATATGGCGCTTGATGTAGTCGGGTTCAATGCTCTGCGAAACAGGAGCGTTACCGTCATCATCCCAAAAATCTGAGAGGTCAATGGGGGTTAAATCTTCATCGGTAATCATCTTTTTTCCTCCTATTTGGTTACACTTCCAGCATCATCTGAGTTCAGATTAATGCTGTTGTTAATCGTGACGTTTCCGTGAATGATTGTCGGCTCCGGGACTCGTTTTGCTCCAGACTGATAGCCTGTGTCGTAACCGACTGCAAAAATTAGAGTGCCAGCCACAAGCGCACCGCCAACCATTATCTTGGTTGCATTTTTCTCGAAGTTGTCATCGTCAAGCATTACTTAATCTCCTCAGTTGGGTTAGTTTGCTCTGCTTTGTCGCTGCCAACTTCTGGAAGAGTTTGCAGAATCGCCAATACAGTTTTTTGAGTTTCTGGCAGGGCTTCATTTAGCACCTCAAGAAAAATTTTGGGATTTGTCCAAACGTGGGCAAAAACAATCTCCGAAGCAGTTCAGTCAGCCATTAAACTTCCTCCGATTTAACGTCAATTGCATCGCCGTCCTTCGATAAATCTTTGCGTGTTAGAGTTGGATTTGACGTGTGATTGATGACCGTGCCTGCAATGAAATCTCCCTCAATCTTTTCGACGTAATTACCGCCCTGAGTATTGATGACCCGTTTTCCGGGTTTACCGTCTTCAAACACAACGCCGTTGATAATTCTGACCATGTGATTAAAACTCCAATTGTGTGAACGGTTCAGGTGCTGTTGATGTATCTGCAATCGGCTGAGCAATTACTGGTGCAGATGGTAGTGAATTGTCAAGCTGCCAAGTGCTTTTTAGGTGATTGCCGTATCTTGAGAGCAGCAAACTAATTAATGTCGAGTAATCAGAAACGCCAGTCACATCAAGCAGTTCGTCAGCCAAAGGTACGAATTTACTGGGCATAACAGCCCGGACTTGTGCCATATTAACTAGCCTCCTTTTGTAAGCCGTAAAGATTGAAAAATTGGGGTTTGGGGGCAATTTTAAAGCGACCTTTGGATGCCTCGCACATGGGCTGCAAGAGACTGGCAGAACCGCCGATAATTACCAACTCACCCAAACTAGGCAAATACTTCGCCCAATTCGACTTGAGCTTGGTGCGAATATCTAGAATCCAGGCATCGCGGACAGCCACAAACTCCTGAGAGAAATCAATGTCAGTGCTGCCGTATTTGCAATGACCTGCTGCGACTGCATCCATGATTAAGCC
>NZ_JAUBQE010000130.1:0-3093 GCF_036701115.1 Microcoleus sp. Pol1C5
ACTTTCCCAGCAACAGGAGCCGTAACTTCTACTTTTTCGTTGGGTAAAGTTTCAATTTGTCCTGTGGTTTTGATGCCGATATCTAGTCGCTGTCGAGCGGCAGGGGAAACTTTAATTCCTAATCGTTTTGCTGTTTCGGCATCGACAGAAATAGCAGCAGGAGTTTCAGTTGTTTCGTCGCTATGCTTAAATTCATCTCCGTGGCCAGCGTGGGCAAAAACAGCGACAGGAGAAGTTAGCAAAATTAGGCTAAACAAAGTTCCAGAAAAACTGCTAATAATTGCCGGAGATTGAACATATTTGTGGAATATCATCGTTGGCAGTGTCCTTGAAATCAGGTTGAGTGCCCCAGGTTTAACGGTTGGTATTTTGCCAAGGTAAGTAAGTGACACCCATTAGGTAAAGTTACTTATTAGCATTTTCCCATAAGCGACCGATAAGCAATGACCAAGAGCTAGAAATGCTCTGTTCAACCTAGTATTTCAGAGTCAAATGAAATTAGGATGAAATTTCGCATCAGCAGCCCAGATGGGTACGGGCTGCTAAAATGCCTATGTTGAAGCCGATCTCAAGACGAAATTGAGGACAATTCAAAGTGTGCAACCGGAAAATGAAGTTAGGAAAGCGAGCGCATCTGTTGGCGATCCAGGCGCTTGAAGACAGAAGTCAGAATCTTACCCATTCCCAATTTCAGAGTGCATATATGGATCATCTGACAGTCAAACTCCAAGGCATGAGTGGAGTAGATGGCCCCTTCTGCTGGTATCCAGCGCGTTTTTG
Source organism: Microcoleus sp. Pol1C5 (assembly GCF_036701115.1). Taxonomy (NCBI): domain Bacteria; kingdom Bacillati; phylum Cyanobacteriota; class Cyanophyceae; order Oscillatoriales; family Microcoleaceae; genus Microcoleus; species Microcoleus sp. Pol1C5. The sequence continues at coordinate 781 of NZ_JAUBQE010000130.1, forward strand.
CTGAAGTTGGACCAGACCAAAAAGCAGCTCAAATCCAAACACTGCAAGCACCAGGGAAAATTGTAGCGATGCTGGGAGATGGGATTAACGATGCTCCGGCTTGGGCAATAGCGGATGTGGGAATTGCGACGCTGCTCATGTAAGGGTATAAATAAGCTTTCAGGTGTTGACATATCATTATGTGCTGATATGATGATATAAAAGAGCTTTGTATTGAAGCTAAGCATATGATTTTCTCTGCTCAATCCCAGTCCACTCGCTTGAAAGCAAAACTCTTTCGTGGGTTTTCTGATCCATCTCGATTGGCGATTTTGGACGTGCTGCGATCACGTCCAATGACCGTGAGTGAAATTGTTGAAGCAACCGGGCTATCGCAATCTAACACCTCAAACCACTTGGGTTGTCTCCGTGATTGCGGTCTGGTAAACACCCTGCAGCAAGGACGGTATACGAGCTATCAACTCGCCGATGCACGAGTTGCTAAAATTTTGGAAATGGTTGAAGAGTTACTGGCTGATGTAGCAAAAGGAGTTTATGAATGTACCCGCTACAACTGCTCAGAGAACGAATAACAACAAGCTAAACAGAAGGCACGATATCAGACTGTGAATGTCACATGGAAGCCAAGAACGCAGCCGAGCCTAAAACGTTGCGAATTCTGTTACTTATCAATGGCACAATGTTTGTCGTCGGAATTGTGCAGGAGTTTTAGCAGATTCAACTGCCTTAGTTGCAGACTCATTAGATATGTTTGCAGATGCTTCGGTTTACACGATGTCGCTGTATGCAGTTGGCAAATCGGCGCATCACAAGAATCGTGCAGCGACTCTAAGTGGTATTTTTCAGATCACGTTAGCCGTGATGGTTGTCATCGATGTGATTCGACGGTGTGTTTGGGAGTTCACCGGAATCAGGCTGGATGGCAATGGCTTTTTTGGCGCTAATTGCTAACAGTTATGGTTTGTACCTTCTCTCAAAGCATCGTAAGGGTGAGGTACATATGCGGGCAAGTTGGATATTTACGCAGAATGATGTAATTGCAAATTTCAGTGTAATCGTCGCAGGTTTGCTAGTGACTCTATTTAATTCTCGGTTTCCCGATTTAATTGCTGGATTTGGAATCGCAAGCCTAGTCGTTTGGGGTGGAATCAGTATTATTCCAGATGCACAACTCGACAGAACGAAGCAACAACGGCTGTAGTTATATCGCTTAACAGGTTTTGCAGCAACGATTTGAACGTTTCTCGCTTCGTTTTAGTTTTCTCATCGCCGAGACATAGAAACAGTACCAAAGATAGCTATGAGTAAAATGTACTCCAGCAACTTAACCCTGGAACAATGGGAGTTGATTGAACCTTTTATTTCACCTGCAACATCTAGGGATCGTCATCCCAAAGTTGAGGTGTGGAATGTCCTGAATGCGATATTTTACCTATTAACCCAAGGCTGTACTTGGCGTGACTTATTGGGAAATTCCCCACCTTGGCAGAGCGTGCATCGCTACTTCTCCACCTAGCCTAAAGACGGAATTTTGCGGAGGCTAAATGACAGACTTAGAGCTTGGTTTAGAGTTAGCCACAACCGAGTGGTGAGTCCGTCTGAAGGCATCGTGGATAGTTAAAGCGCCAAAAACGCAGCAATGGTAAACAAAGCAATGGGATGTGACGCAGGCAAGCAAATAATATGAGTCAATAATTTTTACTTAACCTGAGCAAAACGATAATAATTCTTACTCTCGATCGCAACTTGTGACCGCAAACTCGAACTAACTAGCAGCCCAACTTTTAACTCAATAATTTCCCAAATTGTCAGCTTTGGAGATATAGTATGAATGTCTGTTCATAAGTTAATTATTTCTTTCAACCTAGGAGACATCATGAACAAGCAAAAAGCATCGGATTCCGGCTGCTGTAGTTGCAGTCACGACGATCGCCCCGATCGCAGCCATGAGAATCATAACCACGACGACCACGGCCACGACCATGACCACGACCACGACCACGGAGATTTTAACCTCAAGCAAGAATTGATTCCTGTGATATTGGTTGTTGTACTATTTGTCGGCGGTTTAATTTTTGAAGAAAAACTCCACAACACGCCCTATTCTATAGGTGAATATTTGGTTTTCATCCCAGCCTATCTTTTAAGCGGATGGAACGTTTTAACCTATGCGGGTCGCAACATTCTGCGAGGTCGATTTTTTGATGAAAATTTCTTAATGACTATAGCAACACTAGGCGCTGTCGCTATTCACAAACTCCCGGAAGCAGTCGGGGTGATGTTGTTTTTCAAAATCGGAGAACTTTTTCAAGA
>NZ_JAUBQE010000069.1:0-5647 GCF_036701115.1 Microcoleus sp. Pol1C5
ATGTTCAACTAAGCAAATCAAAAATTATTTTGCTCACTGCTGTTACTGTACCTCTTAGTCACGCAAAGTGCTGTATTAATTTTTCATTCCTTAGCCATTATCTCGCAAACGCTGCCTGACCTTGGAGATGATTCGGAAGCGCGATCGAGAATTAAGGATTCCGGTGAATAAAACACGCTTGGCTGGGGCGAATTACTGTCCCGGTTTTTTGCGTTTTTTCAAGACGAAGCTAACAGAAACTCAAGTCTAAATAGCGTGATAAGTATTCTTCCAGTTATTTATCACATTTGAGCTAGACCTTGAGGCTGTAAAGGTTTACTAGCAAGAGTTTCACCGCATTTGTTTGCTTACATTCTAATGAATACAGCGCAAACTGATGAAGCCGCTATACTGCAATTAATTGGGGCCAAGGATGAAAGCCAATTGCCAATTACCAATTACCCATCGTGTAAAAAAGCTCCCTGACATTTTCGGTCGGGGAGCTTTTTTGTTTGGGTGCGATCGCAATTGCCCAAGTACATTGCCCCCATTATTCTTCCTCCCGTTGCTCTTTCAAAAAAAGGATTGAAGCGCTGTTTGTGGTGTACCTGCGGGGAGTTTCGCCAAGTTTGCTTGGCGTGTCCTCCCCTATGACGGTGAAGCCATCGTCGGCAAGTTTGTACGATGTTTCCTCGATTGTGATACCATAGCCATCCTTCGCAATTTCAACTACGCGCGCCACGTGCTCGAAGTCGCAGCGGCCTTTTACCAAGTCGCCAACTTCCCCATTAATTATTTCGCCCCGATAATTTCTCATTAGTCCGTCTCTCCAAAAATTCTAGAATAGCAGTCACATCTGCAAGCTCCACCTTTGATTTATTGCGTCGCCCTTTCAACGGGTTGAGCAAGTCAGCGACCTCTGGTAGTCGATCAAGTTAGCGATCGCCAAAAATAGTGAAGCCGCTACACTGTGGTTAATTGGAATAGCACCCGTTGCCAATTATCGATTACCCTTCATTGAATGCCCCCGACCTTGTGCCGGGGTTTTTGTTTGAGGGGCGATCGACCACTGCATATAACGGAATTATCCGCATTGTCAGTTTTATACAAACTTTACAAATTTCCCCTATCGCTTCTGCCGAGTACAGCGTCGTAGGGGCGTGGACTCGGCCCGCCACGAGCGGCAAGAATCTTTTGCAGAGTGGGACTGATAACCAACTCTGCAGGCGACACCTCTAGCCACTTGCAAATAGCCAAAAAATCCTCAAAGTGGATATAAGCTAGTAAAGGTCGATTCTCGATGTGGGCTGTTTCCGCCCTGTAAATGGCGACAAGAGATACTCCAATCTCTCTTTTTACATCCTTGTAAGCACGTCTTCCCCGCTTCTCACTGACTAACCTCCCCAACCTCTTCGCATCAAAATCACTTGGATTGAGATAGGGGTACTGTGACTCATAGCTTGTACCTCCGAGTACAGCGTCATAGGGGCGGGGCTGTGGTTGTCGCTGTTCGTTCATTTTTCTGTTTTTTAGATCTAGTAAAGCCCCGAAGTGAACCGGGGCGGTAGCTTCCTAATTTCCTGGGATGTAGCTCAGGACTCTTCTATTCTCCCCGCTCTTCCCGCTGCATTTCAGCATAGTTTCGCATCTCTTCCCGCTCCTCTCCTTCGAGGTCGGTGATGTTCTCAAAAGTGTGATTGCAGGCGGAACACCGATAATTGGTAAATTCCTCCAACGTTTCACGGTGGCTTACGGAAATCACGGTCAGCTCGGTGCTGCCACAGTTCGGGCATTCAATCGGTTCATCATTCATTGCCGTTTCCCTCAAGAATTTCTAAGATTTTCTCAACATCTGCGAGCGATGCGGTAGATTTTTTGCCCAGGACTTTCCTTAAATCTTTGAGGATGTCGGCTGCTTCTGGTAAATCTTTGTTGGCAGTGGCTGATTTTTGTTTCAGGTCGGCAAGTTCCGATCGCAATTCCCCGCACGTCTCCTCAGCATCGTCTAATTCTTCCCACGCATCCTCTGATCGAGTTTTTTCTGTCGCCAGTTGCGATCGTAATTCTTGCACCTGCTGGCGTTCAAGGTTGGATTTTAGAGTAATGCTCGATTCTAGAAGTTTGGCTCGATCGACCGTCACTTCCTCCAATTGCTGATTAAGCTGCTGGTTGATTATTGTCAGTGTTGAATAGTTGTAATCTTTCTCTGCCAATTCCTGTTTGGCTGCTGCGAGTTCGTCTTGAGTTTGTTTCAGTGCCTGACTGAGCGCTTCGTCATTGGGGCGATCGGTCAGGCTGCGTACTCCCCCAAGATTTCAGCCTTTAATTCTGCTTTTAGTGCTACCATACGCTGTTCCAAGCTGTCTAACAACTCTTGTCTTACGTCGCACGGTTGTTGTCTGGCTCCTGCGACTGCGGGTGCGGGTAAGACGATCGAGCCATCATTTAGCGCCGCGATGCCCGCCCGCATAATGTCCATCAGGGCCTTAGAGCGATCGCACCCGTGTTTAGTATTAGCCGCCGGATAACGCTCTTTCCCTAGATTGTCGATCGCGTCCAACACTTCATCTGGACAGCGAAAAGTTAGTGATGTCGAAGCCATTGTCTTACCTCAGTCATATATGTATGACTTTATTGTATAACATCAGTTGTTGTTTGTAGGACAGATAAGCAAAAGTTGTCATACACTTGTTTGTCATACACACCATTATCTCTAACAATTGTCTTATGCACTGCCATTATGTAAAACATAAACGTAAGACAAACTTACACGCCACACACTACACCGAACCTAGAAAAATGAATAACCTCGACCTACCCGGATAGAAACCGCGCTGCTAACTAGCAAATTACTCATGCTAAAAGTGTAAGACGCATAACTTCACACCGTCCTACACTTGCTGGAAGTTGGTCTTACTTGTGTCTGACAATCTGGTCTTACTACCTCTGGAAAGCCGTCCTACAAATTGTTATAGTGTACGACGCACAGGTAAGACAAAGTACCAGGCTTACCACAAAACTAATGCCCTAGCGAATCGCCGTCCAACGCAAAGTCGGATGTGGCGGCCTGTAACTTCGATCGCCTTGAGCTCGAAATTGCAGGTTCGCGAGCGTCTGGCGATCGTGCTTGAGGCCGAAAATCAAGTTGCAGTTTTGGCGCAACTTGACATACTAAAAAACAGAGCCACTTAGACAACACAGTCCCGTCCACCTTGGGCGGGCGCATTTTTACCCCCTAGCCATCGTAAACATACGTTATCAATAGCAAACAATAATGAAACCAGAACTTTCGATCGCCCGGCTTGAAGCTTCCCTCGATGCCAAAATTGAGAGATATTTCGACACTTTAGATACTGACCCTGATGTGTTAAAACAATTACTCGCCGACAAGCGCTCGGAAAATACACGACGCGCCTATGAGCGCGATGTTAATGACTTTTTGGTAACTATGACGGGGACGCCCGCCGTGCCTGATAACGTTTTGGAGTTTTTGCACCTTGAGGAACGTCAAGCAGTGTCGGTGGTGTTGAAGTACAAAGCTAAGCTGATTGACAAGGGACTTAAGGAAGCGACTGTTAATCGGCGGCTGGCGGCGGTCAAGTCGTTGGTGGAAATGGGTCGCAAGCTGGGTGTGTGCCATTACAGTTTGGAGGATGTCAAGGGGGAGAAAATTGTCGGTTATCGAGATACGACGGGCGTTGATACTAAGACTTTTGAGCGGATTTTGGCGGCGTGCGATCTGGCAACTCTGGCGGGTAAGCGGGACTATGCTTTGTTGCGCTTGCTTTGGGGTAATGCTTTGCGGCGGAACGAAATCAGTCAGTTGAGTGTTTGTGACTTTGACCCGATCGGTAAGACTTTGCGGATTCTCGGCAAGGGACGCGGTACGCAAGCTGAGACGATCGATTTGGGTTCTGCAACAGTGCAGGCGATCGCCGATTGGTTAGAAGCAAGGGGAAGTTGCGCGCACGATAGCCCGCTTTTTATAGCACTTGACTCGGCTCACAGCGGACACAGACTTAGCGGCGACGGTATCTGCAAGATGGTTGTTCGCTACAGCGAAAAGGCTGGTATTAAAAAGCAGATGTCCCCCCACCGCATCCGACACAGCGCTATCACGGCGGCGCTGGACGCAACAGATGGGGATGTGCGGAAAGTTCAGAAACTCAGCAGGCACAGGAATTTGAATACGCTCATGATATATGACGACAACCGGGGGCGCGACCAAGGGACCGTTACCGACTTACTGGATGGGATGTTTTGAGCCAAGAAAAATCCCCCAACTTTCGAGTAATTGAGGGATTCCGGTTCTTGTCGATTGTCGGCAAGTGCGATCGCACTTGCCGACAGCGAACAGAATACCGACCGCTCTTTTTGGTCAAATAATTTCACATTTTAGATTCTTGACATTTGAGATGTGACCAAATAGAAGAGTTGAGAGCAGCGATGCAAAAAGAGTTAAATAACTTGAGGTTGGAAGTTATTGCTTCTTTGACGGGATGGGAATTTATTTTAGAGTCTCTATCTGTAGCAGGACTTTAGAAAATTGGTATAAGACAGTTTAGAAAAGGTTGAGCATGAAGACGAGAAGCCCAACGGCTTACAGAAGTCGGGCTTCTCAAGTGTGCTCAAATTTGGATCTCGACTTTTGGGTTAAGTGCGATCGCCCTTGTGGATCAAATGGGCGATCGTACTTTTCTTGATTTCCTAAATCAACCGGAAATTAGCTGATGTAATCGCATTGGCACTCACTCCAATCATCACACCTAACTCTTCTCCTGTCAAGACATTTTTGATGAGAGTTCCCTGAGTATTTTGAGTGATTGCTAACTGGCTAAAGCTCAAACCTCCGCTTAATCCCATCAAATCTTGACCGATGGTAAAATCAGCGATTATGTCAAATCCTTGACCAGCTTTTAAGACAAAGATATCGTTGCCGCTACCGCCAATCAAACTATCATTCCCCAGGCCTCCGTCAAGGAGATCGTCGCCCTTCCCACCCGTGAGAGTATCGTTATCTAGGTTTCCGTAAAGAGTATCATTACCTTGACTACCAAGGATGATGTCGTTACCTTTGCCTCCATATAAAACGTCATTATCCTTGCCACCATCGAGGAAGTCATCATCTTTGTTGCCATAAATGATGTCATTGCCTTGGCCGCCATGTAACGAGTCATTGCCTTTGCCTCCGAAGATTAAATCGTTGCCCGACTCGCCAAGAACGATGTCGTTTCCTTCTTCTCCATAGAGGATGTCGTCACCTTTGCCTCCGGTGATGAAGTCGTTGCCTTGATTGCCATTAAAGATGTCGTTGCCGGCACCACCATATAAGTTGTCATCCCCGAATTGGCCATCGAATATATTGCCGTTGTTAGCGCCGAGAAATTCATCGTTTTGGGCAGTGCCTATTTGAATTCCCGATACACCAAGTATGGTGTTTTCAACTGCATTGGGTTGGTTGAAAGTTGGTGTCGGAGTCGGTGTTCCCGATGGTGCCGGTGTTTCCGATGGCATCGGTGTTCCCGATGGCGCGGGTGTGCCCGTTGGTGTATCTATGCCCGTTGGTATTTCCGCTGTTCCCGTTGGTATTCCCGCTGTTCCCGTTGGTATTCCCGCTGTTCCCGTTGGTATTCCCGCTGTTCCCGTTGGTATTCCCGCTGTTCCCGTT